>JBEEOB010000011.1:0-16061 GCA_041191865.1 Bacteroidota bacterium | reverse complement strand
TGATTTATAACTTCTTACACTCGGCTCGCTTAATTGGAGATGTCTGCGTGGCGTTTAACGACAAATGTGCCGTAGGTATCGAGCCTTTGCATGATAACATCGCAAAACACGTGAATAACTCACTGATGTTGGTTACAGCCTTGAATACCAAGATTGGTTATTATAAAGCAGCAGAAATTGCTCAAACAGCGCATAAAAATGGCTCAACCTTGAAAGAGACCGCCATTGCCTTGGGATATTTAACTGCGGAAGAGTTTGATGCTTGGGTTCGTCCTGAGAATATGGTAGGTGAGATCAATGTATAAGTAAAGAAAAAATACGCGATTCTCGCGGCCATGCTACTAAAAAGCCTCGTACGTCTCGTATGGGGCTTTTTTATGCCATTTCACGTAGTTCAACCGTGTAAAACGTATTCGGGAAGGGAAAACTTTCTGCGACACGCGTAGCTTCTTCCCAAGAAGACATGATGAGTGTGATAACCTGTGAGATCTCGCCACCATCGATGAGCTGAACTATCTTTTGTTCAATTTTACCACTAGCACCCAAGTACAATGTTTGACCAGAAAATTTCTGATAAAGCATGTCTTGGTATTGTTCTTTGATGGATTTTAACCACGTGCGAATTTGTTCCAATTCCTCGGATGAAGCCAGGCTATTAGCTCCAGAAATTCCCTCCACAGGGCCGCGAATAATGATGACAAATCGTTTCATAAAAATTGTATTATTCTAATTAAAATTCACTTTGGAATTTATCAAATGGATTTTCTGTTTTTACTTTTGGAGCTCGGATCACACGCTCTTTCGGTGCCGGTTTTGCTACTGGACTTGTCGGTGGGAGCAAAGGATTGAGCCATTGGGCCAACTGGACTAATGCGTCTTTTTCGAGCGCGTAGTAGATGAAGACTCCGTTCCTGCGAGTCGTTACAATGCCAGCCTCTTTCAATACAGATAGATGCCTGGAAATGGTCGGAGCAGCATAGTCGAATTGATCAAAAATACTACTCGCAGGCATTTCGCCATCTTTGAGTAGCTCAATGATTCTTCGCCGGGACTCATCACCAATGGCCTTACTTATTGCCTCGATTGTCATATAATGATTACTTATTTAGCTAAATTAATATTTTCTAACAAGATATCAAAATGGGGCATTTGGGATATTAATAAAGTGTATTTAGTTAGTGAGCTAATTGATTAGCTATTGCGCTAATTAATAATTAGTCTTGCTGCTAATTAATTAATTGTCAAACTATTTATTATTAGCAATTATGCTAATCAATTATTTTAGATTAGTTTGGTGTGGATTGGATGTCGGCAGGAGGTTTTTTGTGCGGTTGATGGAGTTGGCTTTATTAGCTTGTGTGTTGATGCCCAGATTTATTCGTTTGTGCAATAAAAAAAGCCACATGAATAAATATTCATATGGCTTGCAAAATGGTCGTGATTTAACGGGTGTGTTACTCTCTTATGTAGATCCGTTTGACACGTGTTGAGATGCTTGTCATCATTTCATACGGGATGGTTTGGGCTGCTTTAGCTAAATTTGATAATTGTATTTTTCCGCCAAATACGATAGCTTCATCACCTTCTTTTATTCCATTAATTCCACTAACATCGACCATGCACATGTCCATACATATACTTCCGATTGTTGGACAAAGGTGGCCGTTAATTTCGAATTGTCCTTGACCGTTTCCTAGTGACCGACTGTAGCCATCGGCGTATCCAATGGCTAAGGTAGCAATCTTGCCATCTTCTTTGAATTGTCCAATTCTTCCGTACCCGACAGTTTCCCCTTTTGCTACATTTTTTATCTGAGAAACATATGTTTTGAGTGTTAATACATTTTCAAGTGCCGATTTTTCGATCGAATTGCCTGAAATACCATACATACTGATACCCAATCTGACCATATCGAGGTGTGCTTCGGGGTAATTTTGGATTGCTGCTGAGTTGGCGATATGCCACAAGGGCTTGTATCCTAAACGGTCACTAATGGCCTGCGCGGCTTCTTTAAATTGTGCGATTTGAAATGTTGTAAATTCACGATGCTTAGGGTTTTCTGATGCTGCTAAATGACTCAATATACTCACGACCCAGAGTTGTGGCATTTGATTTAATTCATCCATCAATTGAGGAATATCGTGCATTTCGAAGCCAAGACGCTTCATCCCCGTATCCAATTTTATGTGGATTTTGATGTTTTTGTTTTGATTTGTACTGTAATCATCGATAGCTCTTAATAAACTGAAGTTGTATATTTCAGGTTCTAAGGCATAGGATACCATTTTGTCGAATTCATCGACTTGTGGATTCATCACCATAATGGGCGTGTATATCCCATTATTTCGTAATAATACGCCTTCATCTGCATAGGCTACCGTTAGATATTCAATGCCTTGAGTTTGAAGTATTTTAGCTATTTCAACTGCACCTGCCCCATAGGCCTGTGCCTTCACCATGCCCATGATTTTGGTTGATTGACCTATTGTCTTTCGGTAATAACTTAAATTATGTTGAAGGGCATCCAAATTGATTTCTAATTGGGTGCAGTGTGTTTTTGTTTCTAAGGCATTAACAATCTTTTCAAACGCAAATTTACGTGCTCCTTTTAATAAGATGATTGAATCATGTAGGTTGTTTAGGTCTCCGGATTCAACTAATGCTTCAGCAGATGCATAGGTGTCTAATTGTTTGAAATAGTGTTTATTTTGTTCGATTCGGCTGCCAATGCCTATAATTTTTTCAATGCGTTGGTTTTCGACCAACAGCGCTATTTGTTGGTACAGCGATTCTTCTTCAATCCCCGTTTCAAGGAAATCACTGATGATCAATACCTTCTTCTTTTCTTCGTAACGTTTGAAAAGAGGTAGGGCTAATTTAAGCCCATCGATATCGTTATTATAGGAGTCATCGATAAGTTGGTTATTTCGTACACCTTCTTTGATTTCTAAACGCATGGATATGGGTTTGATTCCCATAACTGCAAGGCTTAATTCTTCATTGCTCATGCCCAATAAATGAGCTTGAATGAGGCAATGACAAAGGTTTTCTAAAGATGCTTCGTCATGTAAATGACATTGAATACTTATAAATGGCTCTGATTGATTTCTTTTTTGAAATTTTAATTGACTGCTTTTGCCTGTTATTTTCCAATAAACAAAGATGGATTCGTTGGGGTCTGTCGTGCTCCAACTGACCAACTCGCATGTTGGGTTATTCCTTTGCATTGTCTCTATGACAATGGGAGTCGTATTGGGTGTAGCGCGATAAATCAACTTTTTTGCATGGCGGAAAAGTTTCAGTTTTTCCGTTAGTTTTTCTGCTTCGCTTTCAAAGTTTTTGCCATGCGCTTCACCTATGTGCGTAAGTATCCCAAATTCGGGTCTAATAATCGCTTCTAAGCGATCCATTTCATCCTTCTGTGAAATGCCAGCTTCAAACATGCCAAGGCTGTGTTGGGCCTTAATGCCCCATACAGAAAGAGGAACCCCAATTTGGGAATTAAAACTCTTAGGACTTCGTACGACTTGAAATTTCGATTTGGTTAGGGTATATAACCATTCTTTGCAGGTTGTCTTGCCATTCGAACCTGTAATGCCCACAATGGGAAGGCCAAAACCGATGCGATGCACCTGTGCAACATGCTGCAAGGTTTCAATGCTATTATTTACTACCCAAATGGAGGTATTATTCCATGATTTTGCTTTTTCTGCCAATGGACTGTTCCATGCTGATTTTTCCACGATAAATTCCCGAACACCCTTGTGATAAAGCGATTCAATGTACTGGTGCCCATCATGATGTAATCCTCGTACAGCAAAAAAAGCGGTATCTGTGGGTTCATAGATTTGCCGACTATCCAAACTGATATAGGTCGACTTTAATTGAACGGGTTCGTTGGGGTAAATCATGGGTGCATGTTGAACAAAAGACTAAAATACAAAAAGGCGAGGAAAATCTCCTCGCCTTTTGAAATAATTAGGTAGGGTATGATTAGGCTTCTAATGCCGCTACTCCCGGTAATACTTTGCCTTCCATGTATTCCAACAAGGCACCGCCTCCGGTAGATACATACGATACGCGATCGCCATAGCCGGCGTTATTTACAGCAGAAGCAGAATCACCACCACCAATAAGTGAGAATGCTCCATTTTCTTCTGTTGCTTTTACAACGGCATCCGCGATAGCATTTGTTCCAATTGCAAAGTTGGGGAATTCAAATACACCCATGGGGCCATTCCAAAGAATTGTTTTCGATTTTGCGATTACATCTTGGAATAATTTAACCGATTCAGGGCCAATGTCTAAACCTTCCCAACCATCTGGAATTTCTCCACGGCTTACTGTTTGACGGTTCGCGTTGTTATTGAAATCATCTGCACAAACATTGTCTACTGGCATAATCAAATTAACCCCTTTCGCTTTCGCCTTTTCGATTAATTCTTTCGCTAATTCAACTTTATCGGGTTCAGAGATTGATTTTCCGATTTTCCCTCCCTCTGCTAATGAGAAGGTATAGGTCATTCCACCACCGATGATCAAGTTGTCAACCTTTTCTAATAAACGTTCGATGATTAAGATTTTATCTGAAATTTTCGAACCTCCCATAATCGCCGTGAATGGGCGTTCTGAGTATTCAAGAATCTTTTGAGCATTTTCAAGTTCTGCCTGCATTACATAGCCTGCAACTTTATCTGTGAAGAATTTCCCCATCACAGCTGTGGAAGCGTGAGCGCGGTGAGCAGTTCCGAATGCATCGTTTACCCAAACATTGCCTAAACGAGCTAATTTTTGAGCAAATGCTTCATCTCCTTTTTCTTCCTCTTTGTAAAAACGTAAATTTTCCAATAATAAGATTTCGCCTGCTTGCAAGGAAGCAGCTAAATCTACAGCATCTTCCCCAATGCAATCTGTTGCAAATTTTACTTTTACCCCAAATACAAGCGATAGGGGAGTAACTAAGTGTTTCAATGAATATTTCTCTGTAGGACCATCTTTGGGTCTACCTAGGTGAGACATCAAAATAGCCGAACCACCATCCGAAAGGATCTTTTGAATCGTAGGAATGGTTGCTTTGATACGCGTATCATCTGTAATTTCAAATCGCTCATTTAGAGGTACGTTGAAGTCAACACGAACTAATGCTTTTTTGCCAGCAAAGTTGAAATTTGAAACCGTTTGCATAAATTTTGTTTCGTTAATATGGAGTGATTAACCCGAAATATATCAGGCCTACAAATATAGCATCATTTCTGAAATTGTTGAAAAAATCTAATTTTCTGTTGAAATTTTTGAAATTTATACTCAAATAGTCCTATTTTAGGGTAAAATTTATTCGCCTAATTCATGGAGAACGTAGATCCTTCCAATTTTTCTCCAACTTATTATTGGGATTACTTTCAATATGTTTTGCGATATGTGGATAAGCATTATAAAAATTTGCTAAATTCCACGGAATCCGAATTTATTTCATCTTTTCAGGCCCTTACTTTTCCTGCTCAATGCCTATACCTTCGTTTAGCAGGCCGAAGCGTTGCATGGTTCAATCAGGCAAGTTTAAACTATTCAGAAATTGAATCTTTGGACAAGGTTATGCAGGAATTGAAAAGCCAAGGATTTGTAGGTGAGTATGACGCTGATGTTTATGCACCTGCGCTATTACAGGTTTTAACAAAACAAACTTGCATCCATGCGTTAAAGGAAATTTCGAACAGTAAAGAGTCCTTTAAGGCCTTATCCAAGCAAGAATTAGTTGATTTACTGGTAGAGACTCCCTTGGCTGCTACTTTCACCAAAAGCGATTGGATAAAACCCCTCCAACTGGATTTGTATCATTTTTGCTCGTTTCTTTTCTTTGGTAGTAAGAATCGAGATTTGAAGGAGTTTGTCGTGCGCGATTTAGGGCACAGGCAATACGTTGAAGTTGATGAAGACGATTTTCAGCCCTATTTCTCTTCTCGGAAGGAGATAGAAGATAAATGGCAATTGAGTCTTTGGCGAGAATGGTTTTACGAGCAGCAGGATCAATTGGATCCAGGCCAATTAAAAGATTCACTATTCGAATCTATTATTCCCATGGCGAAAGATTTGTCGGAATTAGCTGTTCCGGCCTTTGAGCGTTTATTATTCCAGGTAGGGCGATTTTTAGAGCGCCAAAGTTATTTCGATCAATCCTTGGAGGTTTATGAACAGGCGGGTTCAGCCCAAGCATTGGAACGACGTGTCCGTGTATTGGCTAAATTAAAACGTATTGAAGAAGCGATGCAATGGGCAGAATTTGGTCGTTCGAATGTTGAAAATCCTACGGAATTACACTTTTTTCAAGATTTTCTTGCTCGGCAAGCATCGAAAAAACAAGTGAAACAGGTGACAGGCCGACTGAAAAACGCGGCAAAAATCGAAATCGATGCTGCTTATAATGGTCGGGTAGAGCAAGGGCTCATTGATTATTACATTAGTCAAGGGTACTATGCGGCGTTTTCAGAAAATGGGGTTTGGAAGAATATTTTGGGTTTACTTACTTGGGAACTTATTTTTACGGATCGAAGCGCGGGATTTCATCACCCTTTTCAATATGCGCCAACCGTTGATTTTACGCAAGTAAATCCAGACCGATTCCTAGCCTTACTCGATATGCTGCATGATCAAAGACTTGTTTTGCATCATATGCAAAGCGTTGCGCAGGAGCATCAGGGTGTCATCAATCCCCTCGTGGATTGGGCGCATATGAATTGGGAATTAATCGAACGAGTTCTTCAGGTAGTTGAAACGCCTGCGCTTCAGCAGGTATTACAAATGATGTGGTCGCGTCTATCGACACATGCCAAAGGTTTTCCGGATTTATTTATCCAACGGGGCAATGAATATGCTTTTGTAGAAGTGAAGTCGCCGAATGATCATTTGTCGGCCATACAGCACTTTTGGCATGACTCTTTTGCCGAGCTGGGAATTCCTGTATCCTTAATTCGAGTCGTTTGGAAATAAATTTAGGTTAATTGCTTGACATGCTTTCGAAAAAAATATACCTTTTCGATGAATCTAAAACGTTCTGTTTTTCGGTGGCTTTGCTAAGATTCCCAAAGCATCTATTCACCCTTTAAATTTAATGATTATGAAAGTGCAAGTACACGCCATTCACTTCAGTGCTGATCGTAAATTGTTGGATAGCATTCAAGCTAAGTTGAATAAATTAGAAACTTTTTATGATCGAATAACCGGAGGCGAAGTTTTTTTAAAGTTGGCCAAAGGAGAAGGCAAAATGCGCGAAAAAATGTTAGAAATTAAGATTGCCGTGCCGGGTGCTATTTTGTTCGTTAAAGAAACCGCACGTTCGTTTGAAGAGGCCTTGGATTTAGCCTTAAATGCATTAGCTGAACAAATCAAACGATTCAAATCAAAAATTAATCAAGTCAAAACGGATAAGCTCAGCCTTACCTTGGAATAAAAGAAAAAGCGCCCCAATCAGGGCGCTTTTTTTATTATAGGATACCTAAGAGATCCTTGAATTGGAATCCATCTTGCAGGCGCTCTTTGCCTAATTTATGATGCTCTGCTAAAGCCCATAAGACAAATTCTCCTACAAAATAACGATCCTCCGCAAAGGTTTCTGGTTGGTATTTCGAAACCAATGCCTTCAGTGGTTTTAATTCGTCTAGCGTGGACTGGTATTCTTTGTCGGTCGATTCATCATACAGGACAATGCCTCCATCGGAAAATACGGCTTCTAGTAGGTTGCTGTACGGACTTTCTTCGATTTTCTTACTTAATATTTCAATTTTAGGGAATAGCCCAGGTAGGAATGTTTTGATGGCCTGTCCGATCAATTGTTCCGCCACAAATGCGGCCCCTTCTTGTTCCCCTTCATAGACAAGTTCGACTTTCCCGGTAATGGCAGGTATGATGCCCATAAAGTCGGCCAAACGTACTGTCGTCTGTTTTTCTTTGTTGAGTAATGCGCGTCTTTCGGCGGTGCTGACTAAACTTTCCAACATGGATATGCTCATACGTGCACTCACCCCACTTTTGTGGTCGATGTATTCGCTTTGTCTCGCTTCAAAGATGATTTGTTCTAATAAATCATATGCCAAATTTGGAATGTAAACACGCTCACTTTGTGTGGTGTTGATTCGTGCTTCTTGGCTAGAAATTTTACGTGCAATCGCAATACTCTCTGGGTAATGTGTCAAAATTTGAGATCCAATACGGTCTTTCAGCGGTGTCACGATGCTACCACGGTTTGTGTAATCTTCCGGATTGGCTGTAAAAATGAATTGAACATCCAATGGCAAACGTAATTTGAAGCCTCTAATTTGAATGTCGCCCTCTTGCAAGATATTAAACAAGGCTACCTGTATCCGCGCTTGTAAATCAGGGATTTCATTGATGACGAAAATACAGCGATTGGCACGCGGAATCATCCCAAAGTGAATCACGCGATCATCCGCATAGGACAGTTTTAAATTGGCTGCCTTGATCGGATCCACATCCCCAATTAAATCAGCAACAGTAACATCGGGCGTCGCTAATTTTTCTGCAAATCGATCATTTCTATGTAACCAAGCGATAGGCGTTTGATCCCCATGTTCCTCGATTAAATTAATCGCAAATCGCGAGATTGGATTCAAAGGGTCATCGTTGATTTCAGAGCCGGCTACGTAGGGGATGTATTCATCCAATAAGTTGACCATCAAGCGCGCTAGGCGTGTTTTTGCCTGTCCACGAAGTCCTAAAAGATTGATATTATGGCGCGACAAAATTGCTCGCTCAAATTCTGGAATGACCGAATTTTCAAATCCATGAACGCCTTCAAAAACCGTTGTCCCAGCCTCCATGTGTTGGATGAGATTGTCTCGTAATTCATCTTTGATGGACTTACTTTGATAGCCTGAGGCCTTTAATTCTCCTAAATTCTTGATCATTTTATTTAAGTCTTTTCTTTCTATTCGTTTCGTAATCTTGAAATATCATTTCCCCTAAGCCGCGCAAACCTGTGTAGAATGCTTTGCCTTGATTGGCTTCCGTGAATTTATCGACAAACTGCTGAAGATAGGAATCACGCGCAATCATGAAGGTCGTAATGGGAATATGTAATTTGCGAGCTTGGGCTGCCTGTGTGTAACACTTCTCTGTCACATAGGGGTCAAGACCGTTGCTATTCATGTAATAGGTTCCATCTTTTTCCCGCACACAGCTCGGTTTACCGTCTGTAATCATGAATATCTGTTTGTTGGTATTGCGCTTCCGACGCAAAATATCCATGGCTAATTGCAAGCCGGCGACCGTATTGGTATGGTAGGGTCCCACTTTCAAATAGGGGATGTCTTTAATCGAAATGCTCCAAGCGTCGTTCCCAAAGACCAAAATATCAATCGTGTCTTTCGGGTAACGGGTGGTGATGAGTTCTGCTAGTGCCATGGCCACTTTTTTGGCGGGCGTGATTCGATCTTCGCCATAAAGTATCATCGAGTGGCTGATGTCAATCATCAAGACTGTACTCATTTGAGATTTGTATTGCGTATCCTCTACGACTAAATCTTCCTCCGTTAATTCGAATTCGCCAATGCCGTGATTGATTTGGGCATTTTTTAAGCTTTCTGTGAGCGAAATTTTCTCTAAACTATCTCCAAAATGATAGGAACGGAACTCCCCGGTTAATTCATCGCCTTGGCCTGATGCTTTGGTCTTGTGACTTCCTGCACCACTTTTATTGAGGTTTCCAAAAATATTCTCAAGAGCGGTTTGTCGGATGGCACGTTCGGTTTTGGCTGTAATCCCCATGCCAGAAGTGCCATTTTCATCGATTTCTTCACGGATGTAACCTTTGGCTTTCAGGTCTTCAATGAAATCTTCGATTGTGTAATTTTCATCCGTCAACTCATACTCTTTGTCTAATTCACGAAGCCAATCGATGGCCTCATCAAAATCACCCGAAGTGTGGGTGATGAGTTCCTTGAAGATACCAAAAAGCTTATCGAAAGGTGAAATGCTTTTTTCTTCAAATTCCTTAAAATAAAAACCTTTTTTACCTGTCGTGCTCATGGTTTACTTAACTCGATTGCGCCTAAATTTGTTCAAATAAAACAGAATTTAAGGCATAAAAAAAGGTGCTCGAATGATGAGCACCTTTTTCATGTATTTGAAAGGAAAATTAAATTCCGAATGCCGATTTAACTGCATCTACGTAATCTAATTTCTCCCAAGTGAATAATTCCACTTCTTTTGTTACTTTTTGTCCGCCTGGGCCATTGAATGTTTTCGTTACAACTTCATTCTTACGTCCCATGTGGCCATAAGCAGCTGTTTCCGAATAGATTGGGTTACGTAATTTCAAACGTTGTTCGATGAAGTAAGGACGCATATCAAAGATCGCTTCTACTTTACGTGCAATCTCGCCATCTGTCATGTTAACTTTTGCTGTTCCGTATGTATCGATGAACAAACCACATGGTTTCGCTACACCAATCGCATAAGATACTTGCACCAATACTTGGTCACATAAACCAGCAGCCACTAAATTCTTCGCAATGTGGCGCGTTGCATAAGCTGCAGAGCGGTCAACTTTCGAAGGATCTTTTCCAGAGAAAGCACCACCACCGTGCGCACCTTTTCCTCCATACGTATCTACAATGATTTTACGGCCTGTTAAGCCCGTATCTCCGTGTGGTCCACCAATTACGAATTTACCTGTTGGGTTAATGTGGTAAGTAATAGCATCATCGAATAACGCTTGTAATTCTGGCTTTAATTTCGCTTTGACGCGGGGAATAACGATTTCAACAATGTCCTTTTTGATTTTGGCCAACATTTCTGCTTCCGTCGCGAAATCATCATGCTGCGTTGACACAACAATCGTATCAATGCGTTGAGGCGTATGATCGTCGCTGTATTCAATGGTTACTTGCGATTTTGCGTCCGGACGTAAATAGCCAATTAAATTCGGCTCGTTATTACGGATGTAGGATAATTCTTGAAGGATTTTATGCGCTAAATCCAATGCCAATGGCATGTAATTGTCTGTTTCTTTTGTCGCGAATCCGAACATCATCCCTTGATCTCCCGCACCTTGCTCTTCAGGCTTCGCGCGATCGACTCCTTGGTTAATGTCGGCAGATTGCTCATGAATCGCAGATAAGATACCGCAAGAGTTCGCCTCAAACATATATTCTGCTTTGGTATATCCAATTTTACGAATTACCTCACGTGTGATCGCCTGAACATCTAAATAGGTCGTTGTATTTACTTCACCTGCTAATACCACTTGTCCCGTTGTTACGAGGGTCTCACAAGCAACTTTAGAAGTTGGGTCAAACGCCATGAAATGGTCGATTAACGCATCCGAAATTTGGTCAGCTACTTTATCGGGATGTCCCTCTGAAACTGATTCTGAAGTAAATAAATAAGCCATTCGTTGTTTCTTTTTTTTGTTAAAAAATCGTGCAAATTTAAGATTATTATCTCGGGTCAACAACCATTTACTGCGAAAAGGTTGATCTATTGAATACTATTTTGAAGAATGCTTTCATGAAAGGCAAAGTAGGCACCGTTGCCATCATTCGTAAATCTTCCCAAACACTTGTTTTTTCATCTAAGAAGCGCAGCATGTGTTGCGCTGAATTCTTTTGAAATAACTTTTCAAATACATTGCTTCCTTTTACGTGTTGGTCAACCAATACTTGAATGAAAATTCGATCCAGTAACACCTTGAACGTTGTTTGGGTAATGACATTGGCTTTCCATTGATTTGATTCCAATTGGATAACGAGATTTTTTAAGAGCTCCTGTGTCCGTTTGAATGAATAGCCTGTGCTCGCTTTAACGAATCCACCTGCCGTTCCAATCTTAACAATTTTCTGATGTAAGTTTTGCTTTATTTCGACGTAGTTCATCGGAATAACCCCTTTCTCAGTGCCTTTGATTTCATAATCATCATCGCTTAGTCCATGATACGCAAATAAATAGGCCTTGATTTGCGTCATGTATGTTGCTTCATCGAGTAGGGTACTCGAAAAAAAGGTATGTTCAAAAAGCGCTGTACGTGCACTCGTGGGTAATACATACATGAATTCACAGGCATTTGTAAAGGCGATTCGGAAGTCGAATAAAGTTGCTTTACTTGCATCGAAAAGCGGGAAATTTGTTTCGATAAAAAGGCCAACGAAATGTTGTTTCAATTCTTTGCTATTCGTTAAATCACAAGGGTAGGGGCTAATGCTGTCAAAAATCTTTTCCGTTGCTTCAAAGGCGCCTTTGCTCGTGACTACTTTTGCGTATTTCCCCTGGTATTGAAAGGATTCAATCGTAGCTTGAACGAATTCAAATTTGAGATTATTTTGTAGTTTTTCTTTAATCGCTTTTGTCCAGGTTGAACTTTCGATTTTCCGATAAACGAACGGGTCAATTTGTAAATCTAGCTGTTGATTAGCAAAGGTATGAACTGATAAGTTCATCCAGGTATGTTCAGCATAGGCATCAAAGGGCTGCACGTTATCACTCCAATAGCACCACGTTTTGGGCGCCTCGTTTCCTTGGTCGATGATTAAAATCCGTTCGTAGGGTAATTTGCTTTCAGCTAAATAGTACGCAAGTGAAAGTCCCGACATACCTCCACCAGCGATGATGTAAGTATATTGTTCATGATTTTCTGTTGCGTGTTCGATCATTTAGATGTGTCTTTCCGCGTGGTAACTTGAACGAACGAGAGCACCCGATTCAACATAAGCAAGTCCGCGTTTGAGTCCTTCTTCCTTATACATGGCAAATTTATCTGGATGAATCCATTCGATTACTTCATGGTGCATTTTGGTGGGTTGTAAGTATTGACCTAAGGTTAACACATCCAATCCATTGGCGACTAAATCATCCATCGCTTGGAAAACTTCATCCTGCGTTTCTCCTAAGCCCAGCATGATGCCTGACTTATTTCGTTTCCCAAATTCTTTGGTACGCTTGATTTGCTCTAAGCTACGTTCGTATTTAGCCTGAGGGCGCACATAACGGTATAAACGAGCAACCGTTTCCATATTGTGTGAAACGACTTCTTGTCCGCCTTCAATCATGCGAATTAATGCATCCCAATTGGCTTTTACATCTGGAATCAAGGTTTCAATAGTCGTAGCAGGTGTCGTTTCTTTGACGGCACGCACTGTTTGATACCAAATCTCCGCACCCTTATCTTTCAGTTCATCCCGGTTAACAGACGTGATAACCGCATGTTTTACTTGCATCAAACGAATGGCTTCTGCCACACGACGAGGCTCGTCTTCATCATATTCTTGCGGTCGGCCGGTTGCTACTGCACAAAAAGTACATGAACGCGTACAGACATTACCTAAAATCATAAAGGTTGCTGTCCCTTCGCCCCAGCATTCTCCCATATTCGGGCAATTCCCGGACTGGCAAATGGTATGCAAATTATATTCATCCACGAGTTTTCGCACCTTGGTATAGCTTTCGCCAATCGGCAATTTGACACGAAGCCAATCTGGCTTGCGATTGGCTGGCACGGGATTTACTTGAGGTAATTCAATCATTTGATAGGCTTTTTAATGACTCTTTCCAAAGAAAATTGTCAGGTATCCGGTCGTGTAAACACCGCGACCCTCGGTTTGGTTTAATATTTCAATCGGTTTCGTAAAATAATCCAAGCAAAATCCGAGTTCAATGCTCATGTAGTTGTGCTTAAATGATTCTAATTCGAGGTTTAATCCTGTTTTTATGTGCCAACCCGGTATAGGAGTTGCGGCATCAAATCCCTTTAAAAAACTAGCATCTCCTATAATAAATGCCTTGGGATACGTATCATCTAGGGTTTTGGCATAAGGAACCGCCAACGTATATGCTTGAGAGGTTGCTGAATTTGTGTAAGATATATCAACATAGTAGGGCTTTTGTAAACCAATGCTAGGGCCTGTTGCAAGAATGCCCTTCAAGGCAGGGCCTCCCTCTGCCGATTTTTGCAAAAGCGTCCATCTGCGACCATATTCAGGTCGGATAACAATTAATTGATTGAGTTTGCCTTCGATGTAAGAGCGTCCATTATACGAGTATGGGGAAGTGAATTCGCGGTAATCTTTGATTATATCCGCATCTAATTGAGCGAATGATTGGCTTTTTTCTTCATTTAGCCAATATTTTCGTAAGCTAATCCCACCAATAATACCCGAATTTGTGCTCGTACTTATTCCAACGGCCCATGTACTTGAAAGTTTCTCACTGGGAAGGTTCGCTTTCGGTGTAGGCGTTTTTTTACTCGGTATTTGCAGCGTGCTTTCTGCCGACGTAGATTTCCGCTGGGCCCAAGAGCTCAGGGAAATAAACAAGCAAAAAATGATGATGCAATACCGCATGAGGTTTATAAAAAAGGTTTGATTTCATCCATGGCGATTTCCCAATGGGTCGCTGAATAAGTACATTTTCCTTGGTGAATCACTAAGACTTGTGGCGATTGATGTTCAACATCAAATTTTTCGGCAATTGCCCCCGATATGGGCCGATACGTAATTAAATCTAGATAAAATGCGGGAGTTTCGGCTGCATCCCACGCACGTTCTAATCTACTTAATGCCGTAGAAGAGATTGAGCAACGTGTACTATGTTTGAAAATTAGTGCGGGCTTCGTTTCAGAAAGTTGAACAATTTCATCCAGTTGGGCTACAGTCGTTAGGGGAATCCAATTCATTTGTTGAGGCAGTATGCTGCTTATTTAGTAATTTTATTGATTCAACATCAAATTTAGTAAAAACTTGAGAGTTTGCTTGTATTCTTTTGCCTTGTTTTTGTACCGACAAATCGTTCGGCTTGTTTCCTATGTGAAACCCAAAGCTCAGTTGTGGAATGCGGGGCAATTGGATGTTTGGAATGGTTTAGAAAAGGCATTAGCTAATAATAATAGGCCTGTTGCTTGGTTTCATACAGCTTCTTTAGGGGAATTTGAACAAGGTAAGCCCGTCATGGAGGCTTATCGCGCTGAACATCCTACGCATTTTATCTTGGTTACCTTCTTTTCGCCATCGGGATATGAAGTGCGGAAAAATGCAGCTGGTATTGATTTTGTGAGTTATTTGCCTTTGGATGGGACTCGTTCAAGTGAGCGCTTTCTGAATTTGGTGAAACCTACTGTAGCTATTTTTGTCAAATATGAATTTTGGTATTTTTATTTACAAGGATTGCGCAAACGTTCGATTCCTGCAATTTTAATTTCAGCCATATTTCGTACCAATCAGGTCTTTTTTGCATGGTATGGCAGTTTCTTCCGGTCACTTCTCCAATGCTTTACGCAAATTTTTGTTCAAGATGATCATTCGAAAGCGCTCTTGGATTCCATTGGTTTGTCACATGTTCAAGTTGGTGGAGATACACGATTTGACCGGGTAGTCCAACATTTGCGTCAGCCCAAACCTTGGCCTGTATTAGACCAATTTATAGACAATCAGGCTTTTATGGTGTTAGGTTCTGTTTGGCAGGCCGATATGGATGTTTTGATACCCCTTATTAATTCCAACGAATTTCCCTTTAAATGGGTAATTGTTCCCCATGAAATTCATGTAGATGAATTGAGAAAATGGGCGTCAGCCATTCAATTGCCTACGCAGTTTTCGACGGAATCGTCTCAATCAGTCGCCCAAGTGTTGATTGTGAATGAAGTCGGTTATTTATCACAGATTTACCGGGGGGCATCTTTTGCCTACATTGGTGGTGCTTTCGGAGCTGGATTACATAATACCTTGGAAGCGAGCGTATATGGGCCCACTGTGTTTTTTGGCAATAAAAATTACACTAAATTTAAGGAAGCACGTGATTTGGTTGAGTTTGGTTTAGCCTATCCCATTGAAAATTCGACCGACTTGGCAAATAAAATGCGTGAAATTTATGATGCGGAGGATGTGTTTGTCAATAAACAAGTTCAGGCTCGCACATTCGTTAGTCTTCAAGCAGGAGCAACGCAAAAAATTATGAATTATTTGAACGAACAAAGTCATGGAATTAAATAAAGGTCTCATCATGCGATCAACGGGTTCCTGGTATGAGGTTCGTTCGGAATCAGGGAAGGTATTTGCTGGCCG
>JBEEOB010000010.1:0-77676 GCA_041191865.1 Bacteroidota bacterium | reverse complement strand
ACAGCTCCTGTAGCAGCTCCTACTACAAATGCCCAAAAGGATTTTGATGATCTACTCATAATTATTTACTAGCTATGTCGATTAATCCTCGACCTGATTTTTGTATAATTTTCTCACCGATTAGCTTCACTGACACGACATCCAAAATACCATTAATAAATGGTCCAGATTTAGGAGTTGAGTAGTTTTTCGCCACTTCAATGTACTCGTTAATGCTCACTTTGACGGGTATGCTTGGGAACTTAATCATCTCGGCAACTGCCATTTTTAAGATGATTAAATCAGACGTTGCCAAACGTTCTGAATCCCAATTTTTCGTCTGGTCATTTACCCATGTTGTTAAGGATTTGTCTTCTGCTACGCAATAGTCGAATAATTCTTCAAAGAATAATTTATCCTCATCCCATTGGATTGCAAGCGCTTGTAAGCTTAAATCTTCTAAGGCCTCCACTTTAAAAGTTTTAGTACTTAGGCTTTTGATTACATCCTTATTAACATGCCAATTTAAATCTTTTTCCTCAAAATATGCTGTCATAATCGGATGTTTTAACAGATAATTTTTCAAAAGATATTGTACCATTTCAATGTCTTTACTCAAATCTTTTCCCGCCTCCGGTAAGTAGGATGTAAAGCTTTCATCTGGTAATATTCCTTCTAAGAATAATTTCTTGAGCAATGTTTCTTCATCTTCTGACCAACCGATGTTATTTTCCGCAAAAGCAGCTTGCAAATCTTTCCATTTTGGAAGAATCGCTAATACTTTATTGTTGGCAATTTGTGATGTCTTGATCGCCTTTTCCAATAAACGTCTTTGCTCATCCCATTGACCGATCGACGGGATATTTTGTAAGTAGAAAAGTAATTTTAAATATTGTTTGTAGATGGATTCGACCTCAGTGACCATGTTTTTACGCATGTCACGGGCAATTTTAGCTACATTATTTTGGTAGACACGGTATACAGATTGTGCTGCTTCTAGCGCTTCTGCGGGAATGCTTTCTTCGGTGGGTACACCCTGAAAAAATTCGTTTAATTGAATTTCGGCTAGTTTTCGCAAACCCTCCAGACGAGGTGTTTGTTCTTCTTTGGCAACCATCAACGATAGATCAGGCTGAAAGATTGTTTGTAAGCCATCAAAGGCTAATTGGTATTGCGCGCGTTCCTGCGTCCAAAAGGCATACATTTGTTGAAATGCTTTGACCCGTAGTAGTCTTCTGTTAACCATCCGAAAATAAAGAGCGTTCTTGATTTGTAAAACACAAAATTACAAATTTTAATTTAGAAAGGTCCTATCTTTACGCCAACTTATTCCATACATGGGCGCACTTAGTCATCTGAATCAATACTTCTGGAAATATAAATGGCTTCTCCTCTTAGGAATGCTGTTTACTTTTTGTTCCAATTTTTTCGGAGTTGTCCCTGCGCAATTGGTTCGTTTTGCCTTGGATTTAGTGACCGAGACCATTGATGTCTATTTTCTGTTCAAGGGATTTTCTTTGCAAACGGTTTTTTACGAGGTATTTGCTAGCACCTTGTTTTATTATGGTGCCTTGATTGTTTTAATGGCATTTATCAAAGGTGTTTTCTTGTTTTTGGTACGTCAAACTTTGATTGTGATGTCGCGTCACATTGAATTTGAGATGAAACAAGAAATATATTCACATTATCAAACGCTACCGCTCTCGTTCTACCGTAAACAAAATACGGGGGATCTTATGGCGCGTATTTCGGAAGATGTAAGTAAGGTTCGTATGTATGTAGGCCCCAGCATTATGTATGGCCTGAATTTGATTACCGTTTTTGCCCTCGTGATTTATTACATGTATCACGTGAGTACGACTTTGATGTGGTATGTGCTCTTACCTCTTCCAATCCTGTCGTTTAGTATTTATTATGTTAATTCATTGATTATCAAGAAGTCGGAGGAGATTCAAGCCGGTTTGTCTACCATCTCGACCTTTGTTCAGGAAGCATTTTCGGGTATTCGGGTCTTGAAATCCTTTGTACGCGAGAAGCAATCTTTGGAGGCATTTACGGTGGCTTCGGCCAATTATCGGAAAAAGTCCTTGGATCTCGTGAAGATTGATTCCTTGTTTACCCCGTTGATTTCATTATTGGTTGGTTTTAGTACGCTCTTGGTCGTGTATGTTGGGTCCAATGAAGTCATGGCAGGTAGGATGACTTTAGGGAATATTACTGAATTCATCATGTATGTATTCATGTTGACCTGGCCAGTTACCGCTTTAGGCTGGACGAGTTCGCAAATTCAACGGGCGGCTGCTTCCCAAAAGCGTATCAATGAATTTTTAGATATCAAATCCGAATTAATTCCCGGTAAGCAAATTTCGCAACCGATTCAAGGTAAATGGACGTTCCGCGATTTGTGTTTTACCTATCCAGGAACGGATCGAGCGGTTTTGAAGGATATTAATCTCGAAATCAATGCGGGGGAATCTGTGGCCTTGTTGGGGACAACCGGTTCAGGTAAGAGTACCATTGCTTTGTTGATGGCACGCTTTTATGATCCTGTTGGGGGAGATATTTTATTGGACGATATTCCTTTGCGTGATTGGGATATTCAGCATGTTCGTAAACATTTGGGCTTTGTGCCGCAGGATGTCTTTTTGTTTTCTACATCGATTGCAGAAAATATTCGCTTTGGTCAAGATGATTTAACGGAAGAGCAGATGAAACAAGCTGCGCGATTTGCTGATGTCTATGATAACATCATGGATTTCCCAGATCAATTTGAAACGATTTTGGGCGAACGTGGAGTGACCTTATCGGGCGGCCAAAAACAACGGGTTTCCCTAGCGCGTGCATTGGCAAAGAATCCCTTGATGTTAGTGTTAGATGATTGCTTATCTGCCGTGGATACGCATACCGAGCATAAGATTTTGAAGCACTTAAAGAATATTATGCAGGATAAAACGAGTTTGATTATCTCGCATCGCGTTTCGTCTGCCAAACTCGCAAATCGGGTATTTGTCCTACAGGATGGGCTTATTGTGGAACAAGGAAAACATGCATCTTTGATGCGCAAGAAAGGCTTGTATTACGAATTATACCAACAGCAATTGAACGAAGAGCAAGGTTTATAGTAGATTGCCACTTAAACGGATCAATTCAATTTCGGCAGATTTCGCTGCATATCGCGCCTCAATTAAGCGCGTTTCCGCCGCTACTGCGTTGCGTTGTACTTCGCGTAATTCATAAGACGTCGCAATACCGATTTTAAAACGGTCAAAAGCGATATCAATGTTTTGCTTAGCAATCGTATAATTTTCCGTTTCCAACGAAATTAAATTCAACGCATTTTCGTACGCGGTGTATGATCGCTCAATGGCAGCGATTAATTGGTTTTTTGTATCTTCTATTTGCAATTGAGCGATCTCCGCATTGATTTTTGCATTCTGAATCCGACGCTTTTGATTGTATCCATCAAAGATGTTGATGGTAGCACGTAGCCCATAATTGAATACATCACTCGAGCCACGCTGAACACCAAATCCAGCGCCATTAACCACATTATTGACTGCATAGCCGGCTAACAAATCAATTTGAGGTGTTTGTTGGCTCTTTAAATTTCGCGTATCTAAATCGCTGATTTTTTTTGAAACGAGGGCCAACATCAGTGTTGGGTTTTGCTTCAAGGCCATTTCCTTTAACTCGGACAAATTTAGTTTAGGTAATAAATCAATGACTGCTAAGGTTTGGAAGCTCGTCAAGTGTGGACGTACTAATAAGGTGTTTAAGCTGATTTTTGTGTTCAAATCAGATTGTTCTTGTGCGAGTAATAAAGCCTTGTCTTCGTTATAATCCACCTGTGCCGAATAGTAATCAACCTTGGAACCTTGTCCTACCTCGTAGCGATCTTTGGCAAGTTTTAGTCGGTCATTCGAAATTTCAAGGCCTTTTCGAAAATTATTTACGCGCAAATCTTGGCGGATGATGTCGTAGTATAGGGTACTAATCTGTGCAATTAAATTTTCGATTGACGTCTCAGTTTGTTTGGCTCCTAGGTTTTGGAGTTCTTTAAATCGGTCACGCAAAACGAACATTCCTTTTCCATCATATAGTGTCCATGCCATGGTAACTCCTGCGTTTCCATTATTCGATTTAACCCCTGATTGAACCAATGGAGCACGCAGGCCACCAAAAAACTCTTGGTCTAATCCTGACACGGTATAATTCTTTGTGGCTGTCCCGGTAATTGTTGGTAAAAAACCCGCGTTGCCCAGGCTATTGTCATTTGCCGCCTGTATTTCTCTTTTCTTAAGAATCTGAATTGAATATTGATTCTGCAAACCTTGTTGAATGGCATCTTCCAAACGTAATACTTCTTGTGCTTTGCTTGAAAGACTTGTTAGTATAATTAAACTAATCAGGCCAAATAATTTCATATTGTATAGGTTTTGATAATGACCAACAAACTTAAGTATTTTGTGCCACATAATGAAAGGGGAGGCCGATAAGACCATATAGGGAATTTTCGGTTGAATTGCCTAATTTGCAACATGAGCTCGATTCTTGTCAAACAATTGTACCTATTTCCTATTAAATCCTTGGCAGCAATTGCTGTGAATGAAGTGATGGTCGACGCTGCAGGTTTTGTAGGAGATCGTCGATTTATGCTGGTAGATGATCAGGGAAAATTTATTACCCAGCGTACCCGTCCCGATTTGACCCGATTTGCCTTAAGTCAAGTCGCATCAGGCTATATGGTGTTCGACAATTCGACGGGGAAGTCGAAGGTTTTGTCGGCGCAGCCGCTGCTAAAAGAGGAGCTTGTCGCGGAACTTTGGGAGGATTCTTTGCATGTAATTGAAGTAGGTGAGGGCTGGTCTGAGTGGTTTTTTGCGTTATTGCAAGAGCCTGTCCGGCTTGTGATGCAACAAGAAGATTCCCCTCGGATAATTAAAGATATTTACCAGACGCCAGGATCAAAGCAAAGTTCCTTTGCGGATTCATTACCCATTTTGCTTGCATCTGAAGCATCTTATGAACGGGTTGAGGCCGTTTATGGGAAATGCTATGACCCTTTACGATTTCGTGCCAATCTCCTAATATCGGGTTGTGACGCGTTTGAAGAAGATACATTTGCTGAACTGTCCATCCATGCTGTTCATCTGTTTGGAGCAAAACCTTGCGCGCGTTGTCAGTTGGTGAATGTCGAACCAAGCACGGGTGAGGTGGATAAAGGCTTGTTGAAAGCCTTGGCGTCATTTAGGCAGAAGGATAACAAGGTGTATTTTGGCCAACAAATGGTTCCGATTAGTTTAGGTAAGATTCAAATAGGAGATGAGCTTGTCGTATTGAAACGAAAAGATGCGCCTTTTTAAAACCATTCATTTCTTGAGTTTGGATGTTGTTTTTGGGGCAGTGTTGCTGCATATGATGTTTTACCATGCCTTCCTGCATGTTTGGCCTCGGTGGGAATATGATGTGCTATTGGGTATTTCGGTGTATTGGGTTTATGGGCTCGACAGGCAAATTGATAATTTGTCATCGGATGCGCTTGATGAATTACATACATTTCACAGGCAAAATCAACGGAATTTACTTTCGGTTTTACTCTTGCTGGCATGCGTAAATGCCTACCTATTATTTCGTGTGGATTTTGAGATTGTTCGGCTAGGGGTGATTTTATTATTCATTCTCGTGGGCTATTGGGCAGCTTGGGCCTTTGGTCTTTTTCGGAGGCTTTGGGGGAGTAAGGAATTTTTCACAGCCTTGATTTATAGTGCGGGAGTCTTATTACCTATGATTATAATGGGGGGATTTCAAGTGATGTGGGGCATGTCACTGTTTCTTTTAGCCTGGTTGAATTTGTGCTTATTTACTTGGATTGATTCGGGAGGGAATAAGACAATCATTCAATTATTGATTTGGATGAGTTTTGCCTGGCTGATAATGATTAGTTTTAGGGGTTTTCACTTAGATGTTAGTTCCTTATTGTTTCTCACATGGGGAATTCATGCGGGGATTTATTATTTTAGGCCTCAGATGCTCATGCGCCCTTGGGCTGAATGGGCATTTGCGAGCCCATTGATTTACATATTATGCAATTTATAAAGACCAAAGATGCGTTTCAGGCGCTTCGTTATCCTGAATTCCGGGCTTATGTAACAGGAAATACGCTGTTTACAATGGCTTTATTGATTCAGGAGGTGATTTTGGCCTATGAATTATATCATCTGACTCACAATCCATTGGCCTTGGGTTTAATCGGTCTAGCGGAGGCTGTTCCGTATATATCTTTGGTTTTGTTTGGGGGACATTTTGCTGATAATCGGGATAAGAAAAAGATCATGCAAGGTTCATTGTCTGTGATCATTTTGGGTTCTTTATTATTGCTCTACGCGGCTATGCAATTGAATTCAGGCGGGACAGATTTTCATATTTATTTAATCTATTTTGTTATTTTTCTAATCGGTTTAGCCAAAGGTTTTTTCAGCCCAGCGGCCTCATCGTTGAATCCCTTTCTTGTGCCGAAGGAGGTGTTTGCGAATGCTGCTACGTGGAATAGTTCCTTCTGGCAATTAGGCTCTATTTTGGGACCTGGGATGGCCGGGTTTTTATATGCTTATGCGGGATTAGCGGGTTCGTTGATGATTGTTATCGGCTTGCTGTTAGCTGTTATGGCTTGTATGTTTTTCATTGAAAATCGGCCGGTTCCACCAAAAAAGGTTATGCATGAATCCATCTGGCATAGTTTACGCGAAGGGATTGAATACGTTTTCAAAACCAAAATCATCCTATATGCTATCTCGCTCGATTTGTTTTCCGTGTTATTTGGGGGTGTAATTGCCATCTTGCCCATTTTTGCGGAGGATATTTTGAAGGTAGGTGCTGAGGGTCTTGGAATTTTACGGGCAGCTCCGTCGGTAGGAGCGGTTGTAACCATGCTGACCTTGATTTATTTTCCACCCTTGAAAAATGCCTGGCGGAATTTGCTTTTAGCCATCGCAGGTTTCGGTGTAGCGACCTTGGTTTTTGGTCTTTCAACTAATTTTTGGTTGTCGGTAACGGCCTTATTCTTTACAGGCGCTTTCGATTCTGTCAGTGTCGTTATTCGTCAAACAGTCCTGCGCATATTTACGCCTGATGAAATGCGTGGACGTGTTTCTTCCGTGAATGGTGTGTTTGTCAGTACTTCAAATGAAATGGGTGCTTTTGAGTCTGGCGTTGCTGCCAAATTTTTTGGAACAATCCCTTCTGTGTTAATCGGCGCTGGTGTGACGCTATTTTTAGTCACAATCGTTGCCTTTAAGTCCAAAGACTTGTTGGACTTAGATGTGGAAAAAGAAGCAGTAGGATAATTACTTGTTTGCCTGAATGCTGGTATTCCAGGTTTTTAAGGTTTCCAAAATCGAATTTCTACTTTCCTGTGCCCAGACAATATCAGCTACATTGTTTACGGGACTGGTATTTTCGCCGAGTAAAGCAGGCATCAAATTGAATAGATGCGTTTTTAACTTCTTCACCCCTTTGTCATTTACTGACATGCATTCGATTAGCTCAATGTTGGAAATGACAACTAAGCCATCTGCCGTTTTGGATGCATGAATCTCAATGGATTCAATGAGGTTTTTAGGGATATCGCTCGTTCCTATGATCTCCGATCCTTGGTAATGGATGGTTTTGATTTCGTGACCTCCTAGCAATAAAAAGGAAATTCGTTGTCTGCCCGACTTCGTTGCGAAAAAATCCCCGATTGACTGAAAGAAATTGCGTTTCGGTAATTGGATTACACCTAGACCAATAAAATCACGTGGTGTTTGGCTAGCGAGGAATGAAAAGGAAGAAGGCAGAATGGAGCTCATGCGAATATTTTTTACGAATTTATCTTAAAAATGGCAAACCAACAATTACAGTCGGATTTTAGGCTTAGGGAATTCAAAATGCTGGGCAAAACCTTGAAACCACTGGTGGATCGATTCAAATCCCTTTTTATTTAAACTGTAATGAATGAACTGGCCTTTTTTAACGGCATCAATTAATTGTGCTTGTTTCAATAAGTCCAAATGATGCGAAATGCTCGGCTTGGTCATATCAAATTGTTTGGCAATTTGTCCCGCATTTTGTGGGCCCTGAATAAGAAATTGAAGAATCTCTCTTCGGGTGGCATCATTAATCGCTTTGAAGGCTGCTTCCATAGTGCTTAAATAATTAGGCGAATATCTAATTAAATTGCAAAAAATCCTAATTTATCCTTGGTCAACTTTTCGGTAGGCTTCAATTAGTTTTAATTCACCCGCTTTTCCTGGATGAAAATTGCCATGTTCCATGCCTAAAATTCCTGTATATTTTTTCTGACGTAGGTGTTCGAATATGTTGGCATAATTCACTTCGCCCGTTCCGGGTTCTTTACGGCCTGGATTATCTCCGATTTGCAAGTAGGCGATTTCCGACCAGCATAAATCCATGTTCTTGATCATGTTGCCTTCATTTCGTTGCATGTGGTACATGTCGAAGAGTATTTTGCACGAAGGACTATCAACAGCCTTGCAGACCATATAGCTTTGATCCGAATGGCGTAAGAATAAATCAGGATTGTCACTCAAGGGTTCCAGCACCATTGTTAGCTTATGAGGTTCTAAGATTTCAGCACCTCGTTTTAATACCTCGATGACATTCCCAGTTTGAATGCCCATCGGTAAGTTGCGCGTGAAATTTCCCGGAACCACTGTTGCCCATTTGGCATTGACACGCTTGGAGGTTTCTACTGCTTCCCGACAAGATTTTAAAAAGAGATCAGTCCAGGTTTTATCACCCGTCGTCATGTGGGATTTATCGAAAAAACCCGGGAATTTGATTACAAAAACACCCATTTCCATGCCGAGACGGCCTAATGTCGAACCGATTTTTTCTTGCACCTCGACCGGTTTTTCCATCATTTCATTGTCTTCCAAGGCACGAAATCCCATTTCATGCATGAATTTCAATTGGTCGATATAATCTTTGCCGGCATGTTGTTCGAACATTCCGAAATGCGGCGCATATGTTAAACTGAATGGTTTTTCAGCAGGGGTTTGGCCTTTTACAGCTTGGCTACCTAATACGCCAGCTGTGAGTAGTTGGCTGAATGATCGACGGTTCATCTTTATTTCTTTTTTAAGGTGCTTAAATACTCCACTAAATCGGTTAATTCGCTTGTTGAAATACCATCTGCAAGTCCATCGGGCATCATCGAGTTATCTAATTGTCTGACTGATTTTAATGCTGAAGTCTTGAAATTTTGGACACTTCCACCGGGTAATTTTAATACGATATCGGTCTCGTTTTTAGAGGTCACAATGCCTTGATAAACATCTCCTTTTTTTGTCGTAATCTCAAACGTTTCATAGCCAAATCCAATTCCCGCATTGGGATGAAGAATTGATAAATACATGCCTTCTTTCGATAATTTTGAGCCTATTTCGGATAATTTAGGGCCGAAATCGATGCCTTCATTGTTGATTTGGTGGCACATAGCACATTGTTCGACAAATACCTTGATGCCATTTTTTGCTACGCCATTTAGATTAATTAAATCGTTTAAAGCAGGGTGTTTTGTTTTGGCATTACTTTGTGTACCGCTTAAATAGGTGTTTGCTTCCACACGTACGCCTTTACGCCAAGCTTTACTCACCGATTCAACGGCTGATGGAATTAAGTTGGCCGGGATTTGTTTTTCCTTCAAGGCTTTCAATACAAAATCTTCCCCAGCAGGATAGGAGTTTCCGATTCCCTTCGCTGCATCTTTACGGACAATGAGCTCCAATCTTGTATCTAACATCGTTTGATTTAGTAATGCGATACTTTCTTTATTTCCTTGCCAGCGGATGGCATCGATGATGGATCGTTTCACCGCATTGTTTCCTTTCTCAAAATTCGACTTAATGAATTGACCCCCATTTGGAAGTGCATAGATGGCCTTAGCAGCTTGTCGGCCTCCTTTTTTGCTCAAAATCATCTGCAGTAAATCCGGTTTCAGTTCGCCCAAATTGTATTTTTCAATCAGTTTGGTGTATTCATCTACATCGTTTTTAGGCATTAATTTGATGACGGTTGCTCGTGCCAACGCATTTTTTTGAATGTATGCAGGCGATAAATGGCGTATGGCAATCAAGGTTGCCGCAGCATCATTTTTGAGTTGCTTATTGATTAACTGAACCAATAGGGCCGATTTTTCCTCACCAGGAACGAAATCCAGTGCGCGGAAATAGCGTAATTTTTCGTTCAAAGGCTTAGCCTCTTGTAAGTATTGAAACAAGTAAGTATTTGCCATCGAAGTTCTAGCCCGGAAAATAATATCGCGGAATGCCGGTGAATCAGCCGGCTTTAAGGCTAAGTAAGCAGCTAAGCGGGCATCCCATGTTCGGTCTGCGCCGATGCCTAATGCCTCTAAATACCAACGGTCATTGCCGTTATGTTGGCTAGCTAATGCAGCCCATATGGCATCTGCTTCCGAGTTTTTCACATGGTGTAGCGCTATGGCTAATTCACGTTTTACCTGAAAATCTGCATCTTTTACTACCCGTTGAGCCATCGCCTTCCATGCATCGAAAGGACGCATTTTCATCGCTCGAATAGCCATCATACGCCATTCAGCGGACGGATTCGATAAGGCTTTATCCATGTAACTTAACCCGTCAGGACTTTGGGCTAGCAACCAGAATAAACGCGCTTTTAAACGGAGATTGTTTTCGTTTTGGTAGACAGAGGCTATGTCTTTTAATGCCTTGTCACCAAAACCTTGGAGTGCCTTGTATCCTAAATACCGCGTTGCAAGATTTGGATTAAATAAAGCTGTAATGGCCCCCATGGTTGTACCTAAGTGTAGCTTTTTGATGAGATAAGGGGTGTTTTTGGGAGCGATTCGGTAGATGCGACCTTTGTTTTGGTCGCCTGCTTGATGGCCTCCTACACCGGGATCATACCAGTCGGCAATGAAAATAGATCCATCGGGTGCCACCGTGACATCAGCAGGTCGAAACCACTGGTCTTTTACGCCTTCTACGAGATTGATGATACTTGCCGTATAGCCCGCACCTTGCGCTTTTGTCGGATAGGCGCGTACAACATTAGGCCCCGCATCGGCATGAATGATTTGATTTTGGAATTTTGCTGGCAGTAATTGACCTTCATAAACGAGTATACCTGTTGGGGAACCTGAACCCGTTTGTAACATATTGGGAACTACGCCTGGGTCGTTTAAATGCCAATGTTGGAAGGGAATTTCGGATTCCATGTTGGTGCGTTTCACCGACCAGCCTTCACCCGTCATTTCATCCGTATAACCATAGTTTCCATGTTCGAAAACGGAATTAATCCGAACGCCTTTGTTCCCATCGTCGTCATTATCCGATTGCCACATGGCACCATAAGAATCCACAGCCACTTCGAAATTGTTACGGAAGTTATGGCCTAAACATTCCACTTGCGTGCCATCTACATTGCAACGGAAGACCATGCCTTGTTTGTATTTATTGGGCCCAATAATGTCGCCATCTTGGTCTAATACAGGATTTCCTTTGGCGTCCAATAATTGTTTTCCCTCATTGCCGAAATTGAAATATAATTTTCCATCAGGCCCAAAGGTAAATGCGTGTGCTCCATGATCATGCTGGTCTCCGCCGATTCCCTGAAACATAATTTCTTTACGGTCCGCCTTGTCATCATGATTATCATCGAAAAAACGCCAGATATACGGACTTTGTGCCACGATGACCATGCTATCCAATACAGCGATTCCGAGCGGCGCATTGATTTCTGGCGATTGATAAAATAGTTTTTGCTTGTCAGCCCGACCATCGCCGTTGGTGTCTTCTAATATGATGATGCGATCTCCCGCGGGATTTGTGGGATTGCCTGCAATGGCTGGTCGGTAGTTAAATGCCTCCGTTATCCAAACGCGCCCTTTGGAATCGATGTCCATGTTGGTGGGATTCTTCAGCATGGGTTCTGTCGCAAACGTCGTAATTTCCAGATCGGGGTCGATTTGTAATCCTGCTAATGCGTTTCCTGCCTCATGTTTTTGCGATTCTGTTAATGAATCTAAAAGTGCCTGGCCCCAGCGTTGGTGTTCGTTTTTTTGGAAAGATGAGATACCTAAGTACGCTAAAAGGCATAATGAACCGATAATGGACAATCGTCCGCGAAAGGAATTTTTCATGTGATGATAATAGGTTTAGCAAGACGCTTTGTTGTAAAGGTCTTTTAATTCGGCAAAAAATGCAAATTTATCGCTTGATGAATTCGTTCAATTTAGCGCGAAAATTCAGATAGGCCAAAAGGCTTTTGGGGCTTAATAAATTTGTTTTTAAATAGCTCTTCCATGCCTTGGAGGTTCGGGGAGGGTTCAATAAGGTTGCCCGACTAAAATAGAAGGCTTTTTTGTGGAACTTGGATTTGTTTTCTAGGCAATCCATGCGCATCAAATAATAGGCCTGCAAGATGGGTTTGATCAGGTAATTGTATTTGAATTTCGTATGGGCATTAATGCTCGCATACATGAAAATGCGGTTTTTGATAAAGGCATCCGAATATACGTGGTCGGTCATACTGATTCCGCCTTCATTTTTTCGATAAACCGACATGACCTCAGGTAGATAGCCAATAGGCCCTTGTTCGGCTAAAATAACGTACAAGGGGATATCACCACTTTTTGAGTGTAGAAACCATTCGGGTAGGGGATGCGCAAATTTCCGACGCATCATCACCGCAGCCGTGGCCATAAACCATGTTTCTTTTTCTACGAGAAAGTCGGCAGATTCAATCCAAGGTTTTTGGTCCGGCGAATTGATTAATTGGGGTGCCCGATTGCTACCGTCTTCGAAAATGATTTCAGCATTGTGAAAACAAGCGGATGCATTAGGATGCTGGTCTAAAAAGTCAACTTGGCGTTGTAATTTTAAGGGATCGGTCCAGTAGTCGTCACCTTCAATGTGTACGATGTACTCGCCTTGGCAATTAAAAAAACAAAGGAGAAAATTATGCTTAGCTCCGATGTTTTCGGGACGTATATAGGCCTTGATTTTTTCAGGATACTTTTCAGCATATTCTCGGACAATGTCCGCAGTTCCATCGGGAGAATGATCTTCGCCGATGATGATTTCAAAGTCAAAATTTACTTGCTGTTCCAAGATTGCATCCAAACTTGTGCGAATATAGGCTTCATGTTTGTAAGTAATGAAGCAAACACTCACTTTGGGATTGCTGGGCGTTTGAGAACCTGGAAAAAGGTGTTTATCGTAATGCGAAAAATTCATTCTTATTATTCCATTTCGGCATAACCTACGCCCGTTTGACCAAAATGATTTCCGTTATAGAACATGATTTTCTTGCCCTTGTGCTGAATGACAAGCGGATATTCAATCATGGTGTAATCCCAATCTGTTGAGTTTTCGCTCACATCGATGCCTACTTGTTCATCGAAACGCGTCCAATGAATTCCGTCGTGGGATTCAGCATAGTAAATGCGGTAAGAGCGGTCACGGTTTGTCCGGTAATCTGTTATTGCTCTAGCAGAAAACCACATTTTATACAGGCCGTTTTCAATGATGACGCTAGGTCTCGAAATGCCACCTTCTACTTCGTCCCGGTAATCGATGGCCACCTGACCCTTACGATCCCAATGGATTCCATCCATTGATTCGGCATATTTAATGTGGTAACAAGGCTCCATGAGTCCTTGATGCTCCAACCAATGCGTACAGTTTAAGTACCAAGCTTTGTATTTTCCATCATCGAATAAAAAGCAGGCAGATCCATTAAAATAGGGCTCTGTTGCGCTTGTACTAATGATGGGTCCGTTGAATTTTTTGGTAAAATGGGTGCCATCTATGGAGCTTGCAATCCCTAGGGCATTGTGGTAAGGAATCGTATTTCGAACGGTCCAGCCGATGTAATATAGCCATTTTTCGTCGCCATGCTGCATAAACCAGGTTGGCATAATACCGCAATCGTCGAAAGTTCCGGGTACTCCTAAATCCAAGATGGGTTCAGGGTGCACGTAGAGTATATTGGAAAGATTGTTTGCATCTAAGTCGATGAACGAAGCCTGACAGCGTCCTTTTTCATCGCGCGCAGAATAGTAGAGTCTGATTTTGTCTTCGTAGGACGTGTCTGCACAAACGACATGTGCATAGCCTCTTTGATTCCAGGTTGATTTGCCATCTGGGCAAAACAACAAACCTTTCTTAATCCACTGCATATTTTTGGACGTGGCGTTTGAATACCACGTCCAAAGATACGAGCATTTATCGAATTGTAGAGAATGTCGTTGGGCTCATGTAGATAGATTCTACTTTCTCAACGATTTTTCCGTCTTTTTCTGAGGCTTCTTTTACCGCAATCCATTTCGGATCTAAGCGGAAAGCATCAAAACTTGCTTTGCCAGCGGCTTCGCTCTTATGAGCCAAGAAATACAATAATTTGCTTTGCGAACCGTCTTTTGGAAGGGTTGTAAAGTAGGCTATGTTTTCCATGCCATGCTTTTTGAATAGCTTCGTTGTATGATCACGAAAACGAGCTAAAACATTCGGTAATTTGTCTGGTGCTGCTGTGTAGGTTCGCATCTCAAAAGTGCGGTCAACATCTGCACTTGACGGCTTGATTTTCGGGCTGAAATCTGTCGCTTGCATGAAGATGCTTGTTACTTTTGCGACGATTTTACCGCTTTCTTCTGATTTTTTCGCTACCTCCTTCCACTCGGGATCTTTTCCAAAATGACTCCAAGAGCTATCACGCGCCGCTTGACTTGGGTAGGATAAAATGTAATATAAAGCGTTTTCTGTATTGTTGTTCGGAATCCAATAGCCCACATTTGTCATGCCATGTTTTTCGAAAATTTTTGTTGTGTGGTTGGTAAATCGTTGAATAAGTGCATCTAATCTGCCAGGGTGGCAATAATAAATGCGCATTTCATAATAACGAGTATCGGGTTTCTTCGCGAAACCGAAGAAGGAAATGCTTAACAAGCAAAATAGTATTAGGTTTTTCATAGGTATAATTGATAAAAAGCGAATGTAGTAGAATTTGAATGGATTGATATCCTGATTGTATATTATTTATGCGGGTCCCAGGCGTTTACTCATTACATGGTGTAAATATGAAAATATCATTTCTGGTTTTAGGGTGCGCCAATGAGGTACTTGCAGATTTCCTCCAAAATTGATGTAATAATCCACATGGTATTTCGCCCATTCTTTTTCAACGAATTCTGCGAAATGAAGACCAACGATCCAACCGTCTTCAACTTCTTCGAACCATTCGGCGTAATAATCATCTTCATAGCTTCCGTGAAAATTGAAGACATTTTCGCCTACCAGAATAAAATACTTGATTCCCGCGGCTAACAGATGGTCGATAACTTGGCGTTTCAACAACATGATGTCATTGTGCAGGGTATCATTCCATTCCCCAAACAATTCAATAATGCTGTATGTTAGTTGATAATCAGTAAAAAGAATCTTGCAATAAAGTGTTTCGGAATCGATCTCATCCCAAAGCGGATGAATGTAATACCCATAAATGTCATTTTCGTATTCCGTTTGCGAATAGGCCCGACCATAAAATGGGGATTTGCGATCATGCGCCGCGTTGTAAATAGATTCCCATTGGAAGGATGGCTCGATTTCTTGCATGCCTCAAAATAAACCAAAAAGGCCTGCCGAAGCAAGCCTTTTTGATAAAGGTAGAGCGAATATTATTTCAATTTCGCGCCTTGAAAAACACCATTTCCATCGAATTCCACTTTGTAGGCTTTGTTACCTACGGCGATGAATACTTCATATTCCTTAATCGTCGTATCAGCTGAAACGGATTGTGCTTTGGTGAAGTTCCAACCCACATAGTTTGTATTCAGGTAGGTGATTACCGCGGCGGGTAATTGTGCTTGGGTAATTTCAGCAACCGTGAAATTCGGTAAGCTTGGATTGTCTTTTGGTCCTTTTCCTGCATTTTGGATTATATTGAAATCCTTATCGAACATGTAAGTTTGAACAGATGTTCCTACTGTTACGACAACATGGTAATGGATTGTTACATTGTCTGCCGAGATACTAAGCGCATTTTTTAGCACCCATCCGGCTGCATTTGTATTCAAATACGTAACAATTGCTGTTGGAAGTGTTGTTAGGTCCGACTTACTAATTTCGGGTTTTGCAGGGATTTCTTTGCTTGATAAGACTTTACCCGTAGCGTCTATATCTAAATCATATTCAATTCCAGCTTTCTCAGCGTGAATGTGATAAATTGTTGCGCCAGATGCATCGACTTTGGCCATCGCACGCTTGAAGGTATACCCATTAAGTGCTGTTTGAACGCCTACTGGTAAATCAGTCAGGACTAACCCAGTTACTGTGGGACCATGGCTACCTTTTTTGCCTCCTCCTTTTGGACCTCCGGGCATGCCCGTTGTTTGTGAGACAAATGCACCTTTATCATCAAAAATCACAGAGTAAAAATCAGTTTTGTATTTTAATTCCACACGATAGCCTGTCGGTGCACCCGTTGTCTTTTGGGACGCGTGTAATATGAGGTAACCTGGGAAATTAGTCGACAAATAGGTTAAAACACTTGCCGGTAGCGCTGTGGAGTCAATTTTTGAAAAAGCTTCCCGAATACTACCTTTTGAAGTAATGACAACTTGCGCTTCGCTTGTCGCTGTTGTCACATCCGCGACATACAAGGCATTGGGCTGTAGAATCGAATAGGCTACTTGTGCAGATGGGTAAGTCTGTTTAATGGTTGATTGCACAGCTTGTGGCACATTGGCTGTGTTGGTCGCTTGAAAGCCTTGTGGGGCAATTTCATTTTCCTGCGTGCAAGACGATAACATTGCGGTACTCGCCAAGGCGAAAAGAATTAACTTTCTCATAGATCTAAAATTTAAAGTTTAACACGTATTGAACGCGTAGTCCCGTCCAATCGTATGCAAAGATGATTTGAAAACGATAAGACCAGTACATGCAATCGACGAAAAGACCTATCAAGGCTACGAATTCTAAACTGAGGTATAAAAATATAGTACCTTGTATTGCATAGTACTATTTATGTTGTATGTTTGTGTTATGAAAAATCGTCTTAGAACACTCATCGTACTTTCAGTGCTGCTAGTTTCCTCGCAAACTATGTTTGGTTTAGGCTTACCTCAAAGACTCTATCCTGCAAAAGTGATCAAGAAATCAATCCAAGTGCTTGTTCGTAAAGTATCGCGTTAATTCTTAAAAATTCTCTTAATTTTGGGTTTCATTCGATCAGCCCATGTCCATAGCTTTTATTTCTTGGGACCCTAATCCCGTTATTGTTGACCTTTTCGGTTTTCCGATTCGTTGGTATGGCTTCTTCTTTGCCATGGCTTTTCTCGCCGGCTTTCGTGTTGTGAATTACATGTTCAAAAAGGAGGGACGCAGTACGGAACAAGCGGACCAACTCTTGATGTACACGATGGTGGCTACGATTGTAGGGGCCCGTGCTGGACATTATTTCTTCTATGAATTCCCTTTATTACAGGCTGATCCGCTTCGTTTTTTCTTGCAGATGATTACACCTCCGTTTTCGGGCTTGGCCTCGCATGGCGCTGCAATCGGACTCTTTATTGCTTTTTATCTTTTCGCACGTAAAAATGCAGGCATGTCCTATCTCTACATTACCGATCGAATTGTGCCAGCAGTAGCATTGGCAGGCTTTTTTATTCGCATGGGGAATTTGATGAATTCAGAAATCATTGGGAAGCCCACGGAATTGCCTTGGGGATTTAAGTTTTTGAGAGACACCGAATTTAATCCCTATGGCGACCCCAATTTGGTTTTAGCGCGTCATCCATCCCAATTGTATGAAGCACTTTCTTGCTTACTTATTTTTGCTTTGCTGATGTGGTTTTGGTCAAAGAAAAAGAAGAGTACACAAGAGGGCTTGATGACAGGCTCTTTTATGATCGTGCTATTTACCCTGCGATTTTTTTATGAATTCTTAAAAGAAAATCAGAGTGCTTTCGAGAATAATTTAACCTTGAATATGGGTCAAATACTTTCGATACCTGCTGTTCTTTTTGGTGTCATCGTACTCGCGTATTCGTATAAAAAGGCGAAACCCTAATAATCGGCAAGTGCGCTAACAAGATCTTCTATATCGTGTAATTGCATGCATGCAGGTAGGATTGCCTTACAAATTGCAGGGGCATTCGGATCCGGATAGGCAAATTGGTTGCACAAAAATCCATGAAATTTTAAGTAGTCAAATAGCTTCGTGTCTGCCGAGCTAAATGCCGGGTAATTTTTGACAATGCTAACGTGTTGGGCATTTTGCGTGAATACTTGAGCCAGTTCTTGCGATATACTTTTTCGTTCATCGTAGGCTTCTTGTGCATGGAGACATGCATAGACATAAGCCGGATTTGCCGGGGATCCTCCTACCCAAAATGGGTCTTTTTTAATCTCCGCTATATCCACTTTTCTACCTAAAATAATCCCTGCAGGAATACCAAAGGCTTTCGATAAGGAACCCGTTTGAATCAAATTTGCCGGTGTATCTAGGTGTGTTGATACGATTCCTAATCGATGCGATTCATCTACAATCAAGGTCTGTTCTGCGGATAAATGCTGCTCAAATCCAGTGAGAAATTCTTCCACCCAGGGAGCTCCAATTCCATCCATGCAGAGAATTTGGGTGTCTTTTTTCCAATCCACGAAGGCGCCTGTAGAAGGTTTGTGCGGATAACGCCACAATGCCGGATGCGTTTTGGGTGCTAAAGAGATGCTTGCATGCGGATGTTTTTGTTGGATGTATTGCATGGCCGTTTGCCCAGCAAGTAATCCCGAACTACACAAGGCCGCTGCTTCTACTTGAAAGCGTTTAGCCAAAACATCTTCTAAACTTTCCCAAACGTCCATTCGGTAATTATTCAAACGAGAACTGCCCCAGTTTTGACTGAAAATTTGTATTCCCTCGCGTAATTTTTCTTGAAAGAGAGGATGCGTGCCTATGTTCAGGTAATTTGTTCCGCCTATCCAACGATATTCCTTCCCCTCGAAAGAAACGAGGCGCTCCGGGATTTGGTTTTGATGGATCTGATAGGACATGTCTAAGGAATTAATTCAGCTCCGGTTCCATGTGCCTTGGCATAATGCACCTTGCCGTATTCGATCGTGATGCCTTTGGAGATTTTATCGTCTACCAGCAAGCACCCATCCATGTCTACGTAATCCAATAAGGGTAATAATTGCGCGATGGCCGAACAACCGATGGTTGATTCCGTCATGCAGCCTACCATGACTTTGAGCCCAAGGCTTTTGGCTTGTTTGATCATGCGAAGCGCAGGTGTAAGTCCGCCGCATTTCATGAGCTTGATGTTGACTCCGTGAAAATAGCCCACACATTTTGCCACATCTGCCTCCAATATGCAGGATTCATCTGCGATTATTGGTAAGACAGATTCTTCGTAAACGCGTTTCATACCCGCCCAATTGTCAGCTTTTAAGGGTTGTTCAATGAATTCTACCCCCAGTTTTTTCAATTCCGGTGCGAAATAAATCGTTTGTTCTGGTGTCCAAGCTGTATTGGCATCGACACGAAAAACGGCGTCGGTTTCTTTCCGCAAGGCCTCAATAATTTCCAGGTCTTGGTCGGTGCCCAACTTAATTTTATACAACGGAAAAGGCATTTCGCGCATTTTGGCAACCATGGTCTCCACGGTATCAATGCCTATCGTATAATCCGTGATGGGATTTTTAGCGGTATCTAATTCCCAGATTTCATGCAAGGATTTATTGTGTGTTTTTCCCCAAAGATCCCAGTAGGCCACATCCAAGGCACATAAAGCAAATGGATGATCATCCAATAAGTTTTTAGACAGCATTTTCCAGAAATCTGTTGGATGCGGTAGGATGTCGCTCGGTAATAAATGACGAATGCTCTCCACCTGTGCCACCATTTTTTCCATGGTGATGCCGTAATAGGGGGTTTCTGTTGCTTCTCCAAATCCGCTTTTGCCATGCCAGCTCAATTCCACGATGAGGGTTGGCTGAACGTCACGCGATTCGTGTGTGATCGTAAAGGTGTGCTTAAGTGGCAGATCGAATTGATGAAGCTTCAGTTCCATACATCGTTATTTGAGTGGAATAAAGGGGAGTTTGGTGTCTTTTTGGCCTGCTTTTTGCCAAACTAAGCCATCTGCTTTTGACCAATTGATCAAATCGCCTGATCCATTGTGTGCTACGGTTTCACCGTTTTCCACGGGAATCCATTGGTCTAATTCTGCTGATGGTTTTGGTAAGAATTTGATTTCTTTCTCTGCGTATTCTGGGAAATCTCCGGATACCCAAGGTAAGAAATAGACCCAGAAACATGTCAATGTAGAAATTGGATTGCCAGGAAATGCAAAGACCACTTTTCCATCGGGGCGCGTGGCGACCAACATCGGTTTGCCTGGTTTTTGTGCAATCTTATGAAATATTGTCTCGAATCCTGCCTCTGTTAAAACCGAAGGAATCAAGTCTTTTTTTCCAGCAGAAACACCGCCTGAAAGTAAGATGATGTCATTTGACTCCAATACCTTATCGATGTTGGCCTTAATTTTTTCTGCCGAATCTGGTAAATGACTAGAGTTCGCTTTAAAGCCTTTCGACAACAAAACGGATTTCATCATCATCACATTCGATGAACGAATTTGATGCACGGCTGGTGTTTCATGCAGTCCTACGATTTCATCGCCGGTTGAGAAAATATGCACATGCGGTTTCGATTCTACTTCAATATGTGCTTTCCCGACGGTTGCCGCGATGGCAATTTCTACGGGTCCGATTTTAGTGCGTTTTTTAACTAAAATCGTGCCTTCTTGGGCATCCATTCCTTGTGTATGAATAAATTGACCTTTTGTTAAGGGAGTTTTTCCAATGTAGGATGCGATTTTTTTCTTGATACTAAGATCTTCTATCTTGATGATAGCTTCAGTGCCTTTGGGAGCCGTTGCACCTGTCATAATTTCCATCGCGCCATCGATTTTTTTGATGGCTTTTACGGGCTCTCCAGCATATAAAATACCCTCAATTTTCCAGGTAGGTGCGGTGATATCTTTCACGGCAATACCATCCATCATCACACGGTCAAAGGGAGGGAAATCACGGTCGGCAACAATTTTTTCAGCCAAATTCATGCCCAAAGTTTTAGCTAAAGGTAATTTTTCAGTCCGGAATGGAATGGTGATATTTTTTAAGAGGGCAATTGCTTCAATAGGACTGATCATGTTTGTTGTTTTACGTATTTGTTAAATTTCGCTATTTTTTACTAATTCTCCCGTATTTTTGTCTTCTAAATTTCAAATCAGCTATGTCGATCGACTTTTCTCACTTGCAATCTGATGGCACGCCTGGCATGGTGGATGTTAGTTCAAAAAATGAAACGGTGCGCGAAGCAAAAGCGCAGTCTATCGTGTTTTTAGGTGCGGAAATTGTCCAACATTTCGATGCGGCTGGTTGGCAAAATAAGAAAGGAAGTATCCTGCGAACGGCTGTTATTGCCGGAACGATGGCTGCCAAAAAGACGTCAGATTTGATTCCCCTCTGTCATCCCCTCGGATTGGATTCCTGTAAATTTGAAACAGAAGTTTTAGCGGATCAAATTGTTATTACTTGCATCTGTCGGCTTGAAGCGAAAACGGGAGTTGAAATGGAAGCACTTGTAGGTGCCTCCGTCGCGGCATTAACCGTATATGATATGTGTAAGTCGGTTTCCAAAGGAATCGTTATCAAAGAGACTAAATTGATTTCAAAATCAGGAGGTAAATCGGATTTCAAAGCCTAATATGTCTTCACATCACATCATCCGAGACAAACAAGAACCTGCGCTGATTATCGCGAATGGGGAGGCTTGCTCGATGGATATTTTGGACCAATTATTGGAGTGGTCGCCTACCGTAATAGTTTTAGATGGGGCCTTGGAACGGGTAATTTCATTAGGTATCAAAGTGGATGTGTGGTTGGGCGATTTTGATCATACGCACATCGCTGATTTCCGTGATTATCCCTTGAAAAAAGTACATACACCCGATCAAAATTTAACCGATTTAGAGAAGGCATTTGAATATTTACTGGAGGAAGGTTATCCAGCTGTGAATGTGATTTGGGCGTCCGGAAAACGCATGGACCACACGTTAAATAATTTTCATTCGCTGGTGCGCTATGGTCGGCGGATGAAGATTGTCTTCTTCGATGATTTTTCGACATCCTATTTATTGCCACCTGTTTTCGAGAAATGGTATCCTGCGGAAACGCCCATTTCGCTCATGCCATACGGTGAGGCAATTCAGGTAAAATCTTCAGGTTTAAAATACGAATTGAATCATCCCAAATTAAGTCTAGGGACACAAACAAGTTCAAGTAATGAAACGAAGACGGATGGAATGGTTAAAATTTCTTACGAAAGTGGATCGCTTATTTTGATGGAGTGCCACGATTAATTTTGTCCTGTTCCGACGGTTTGTAAAACACCGGACGCGACGGTACCTCTGGGAAGTAATTCTGCTCAACCCAATTTCCCGGAAAATCATGTGGGTATTTATAATCGGCCCCGTAATTCAAATCTTTCATCAGGCGTGTCGGCGCATTGCGTAAATGCAAAGGCACGGGTAAGTTGCCGGTTTGCTCTACGTAGGCCATCGCTTTGTTGATGGCATTATAGGCCGAATTGCTTTTTGGCGAGGTTGCCAAATAAATCACCGTTTGGGATAATATGATTCGGGATTCAGGGTTACCAATAACCCGAATGGAATCGAAACAGGATTGGGCCAACAGGAGCGCGTTTGGATTGGCTAGACCAATGTCTTCGGAGGCTAAAATCAATAAGCGCCGACCGATAAATTCAAGTGATTCACCCCCTGCGAGCATGCGGGCTAACCAATATACCGCCGCATCCGGATCTGATCCGCGGATTGATTTGATAAATGCGGAAATGATGTCGTAATGTTGTTCGCCGTCCTTGTCGTACTGCGCTAAGTTTTTTTGCAAGCGTACTGTAACTAGGGCATTTGTTACTTCGATTTCATTTGCTCCTTCGGTCGTAATGAGTAATTCGAAAAGATTCAACAATTTTCGTCCATCTCCGCCTGAAAAATGAAAAAGCGCGTCGGTTTCCGTTAACGTGATTGTTTTATTGGTGAATAATTTATCCGAGCTAATTGCCTTGTCGATCAGTTGGCGTAAATGCACATCATTCAATGCCTCTAATACATAGACTTGGCAACGGGATAAAAGGGCTGAAATAACTTCGAATGAAGGGTTTTCGGTCGTTGCACCGACTAAAGTTACGATTCCTTTTTCAACGGCATTCAACAAGGAATCTTGTTGGGACTTCGAAAAGCGGTGAATCTCATCAATAAACAAGATGGGTGATTGCGCCTCGAACATCCGGTTTTTTTTTGCCAGTTCAAGTGTCTCACGAACTTCCTTCACGCCGGATTGTACGGCAGAAAGTGTATAAATAGTTCTTTTTAATGCTCCGGCTAATAAGGTTGCTAACGTTGTTTTGCCTACCCCGGGAGGCCCCCACAGGATACAAGAGGGGAGATGTCCTGCCTCAATCGCCTTGCGCAGGGGCGCATGAGCTCCAATGACCTTTTCTTGGCCAATGTAGTCTTCTAAGGAAGTGGGGCGCATGCGTTCTGCGAGGGGTTGCATCATCCTTCGAAGTTACGGGAATTTTGTAAAATAGAAATAGAATTAGTAGCTTGGAGAACTAAATAAACCTCTTAAACTATGAATTCATCACGTCGTTCCTTTTTGCGCAATTCGGCCTTTGGGCTTGGCGCATTAGCCTTTGCCTCTCCTGCATTGCAGAGTCTAGCGGCAGTTAAATACAAAAAATTAGTTGGCGTTCAGTTGTATTCTGTGCGCGATGATATGCGCAAAGATCCACAAGGAACCTTGAATGCTTTAGCTGAAATGGGCTACAAATATGTCGAACATGCGAATTACATGAACCGCAAGTTTTACGGTTGGGAAGCCAAAGAATTCCGCAAGCGCCTCGACGATTTAGGTATGAAGATGCCTTCAGGTCACACAGTGATGGGAAAGGCACACTGGGATGATTCCAAAAATGACTTTACCGATTTATGGAAATATACCGTGGAGGATGCGGCTATCATGGGGCAAGAGCTCGTAATTAGTCCTTCGATCGACATGGGTATTCGTAAGGATTTGAATTTGCTTTTGAAGTACATGGACATTTTCAATAAGTCTGGCGAATTATGTCAGAAATTTGACATGAGATTCGGGTACCATAATCATGACTTTGAATTTTCGGAGAAATTGGATGGCAAATTGTTATATGATATCATGTTGAGCAATACGGATCCTAAACTTGTAGCCCAGCAATTGGATATAGGTAATATGATTAACGGGGGTGGAATTCCTGCCGAAGTGATGAAGAAATTTCCAGGACGTTTTGTTTCCATGCACGTGAAAGATGAAGTTCCTTCAGCTGCGGGTCATGAGAAATTTGAATCCACCATTTTAGGAAAAGGTTCTGGCCAAATCGATGTACAGGCTTTGGTGAAATTAGGAGATAAAGAAGGCGGCACAAAGCATTTTATCATCGAACAAGAAGCTTATCAAGGATTACAACCACTTGCTTGCATGAAGGAAAATATTGCCATCATGCGGGGTTGGGGGTATAAATAAAATGTAAAGACGCGATACCTCGCGTCAAAAATGTAGAGACGCAAAACTTTGCGTCTAAATAAAAAGAGACGCGAGGTATCGCGTCTCTACAATTTCAGAGTCGCCAATAGCGTCTCTACAAAATAAGAATATGAAAAAAATAACCTTCATCGCCCTACTCGCTGCGCCATTTTTCGCATCGGCGCAATCATCCTTAAAACCAGTTATTGCGCAAAAAGCGGATGCTTTGAAAGACAAGGTTATCGCATGGCGCCGTGATTTTCACGAACATCCCGAATTAGGAAACCAAGAACTACGTACTGCAGGAATTATAGCAGCGCATTTGCGTTCTTTGGGCATCGAAGTGCAAGAGAAAGTAGGTTACACCGGCGTCGTGGGTGTATTGAAAGGAGGAAAGCCTGGACCTGTGGTGGCTTTACGTGCAGATATGGATGGCTTGCCGGTAACAGAACGAGGAAATTTGCCCTTTAAATCCCAAGTGACTGCTGAATTTAATGGTCAAAAAACGGGTGTCATGCATGCCTGCGGACATGATTCCCATGTGGCGATTTTGATGGCTGTTGCTGAAATATTAGCTTCTGAGAAAGCAAGCCTGGCGGGTACAGTAAAATTTATTTTCCAACCTGCTGAAGAGGGTGTTTACAATGAAAAAGGGGAAATGATCCTTTCAGGTGCCGAATTGATGGTTAAAGAAGGTGTTTTAGAAAACCCCAAAGTTGAAGTAATATTTGGACTACATATTTCTGCGGGTTCTGATAACGGTGTTATTGAATATAAATCTGGGGCAACCATGGCAGCGGTTGACCAATTGGATATCATGGTTAAAGGCAAGCAAGCGCATGGTGCATCGCCTTGGACAGGAATTGATCCGATTGTCATTTCATCTCAAATCGTGATGGGTTTACAAACGATCGTGTCCCGTTCCGTGAACATTACGGAAGATCCTGCGATTGTTACCGTCGGAGCTATCCATAGCGGTATCCGCCAAAACATTATTCCAGAAAGTTCTCATATGATTGGTACGATCCGTACGTTTGGCGTGGAACAACGCAAATTAGTGCACCAACGCATCAAAGACATTGCAACCAACATAGCTGAAAGTGGTGGCGGGAAAGCGGATGTGACAATTGGTACAGGATACCCCGTGACATATAACAATCCGGAGTTGGTCGAAAAAATGTTGCCTACGCTTCAAGGTGTCAATGGTAAGGATCGCGTTCGAGTGATTCCTGCTCATACAGGGGCGGAGGATTTCTCATTCTTCCAACAAAAAGTTCCTGGAATTTTCTTCTTTTTAGGGGCTCGTCCGGAGAACAAAAAGGCAAACGAAGTTGCTGGTCATCATACGCCAGATTTCCAACTTGATGAAGGTCAATTCCAAGTGGGGGTAAAAGCCTTAAGTAGCTTGGTTGTGGATTACATGGATATGGCACAGCCGAAGAAAAAGAAATAGCTTCAATTCCCCAGGTTAAAACCTGGGGTTATAAATAATCGATAACCCCGGGCTTTAGCCTGGGGTTTGTTATGTAAGTATAAACCTATGAAAAAGCTCATCCTAATCCTCCTTCTGCTTGCAGGCCCTTTGGCCTATACACAAAATCTAAAATCTGAACTTTGGAATAAACCCTGGAAGGCTTCTTGGATTACCTATGCTGAAAATGCCAACAATGTTTACACGATGACCGGATTAAAGGATTATGGTGTTTACAAATTTCAGAAGAAAGTTATCCTTTCGGAAAAACCCACTAAATGCCTGATTCATGTTTCTGGTGATAATCGCTATAAATTATATGTGAATGGGACCTGGATTTCTGCGGGTCCAGCTCGGGGGGATTTGTATTTCTGGAATTTTGAAACGCTAGATATAGCTTCTTATTTGAAATCGGGTGAAAATATGGTGGAAGCCTTGGTTTGGAATGAGGGGAAAGGAAAGTCGGAAGCCCAAATTTCCTATGCGACAGGTTTTATCTTGCAGGCGGATGATGCAAGCCAATCAATATTGAATACCAGCATGGACTGGAAAGTAGCCAAGAATTTGGGAATATCACCTTTGCAGCCTCGAGTACCGGGCTATTATGTAGCTGGTCAAGGTGAATTACAGGATTATGCCAAAGGTTGGTCGCCATTTATTTCCGCGAAATCGATCGGTCCAGGATTGACGAAAGGAGCGTCTATTGATGCAAAAGGATGGATGTTATATCCGTCAGCGATTCCAGCGATGGAATTGACATCACAAAGATTTACTTCCATCCGGAAAGGGGAAGGCGATTTGATTCATGGAAAAACGATGACGATTCCAGCTAATTCTTCGGTGGATCTGTGGATTGACCAAGGAGTCCTGACAAATGCCTATCCACAATTGACCTTCACGGGGGGAAAGGATGCCAAAATAGGTCTTACTTACGCAGAAGGACTCTATGAAAAGAAAGCCCTAAGTACGACGACGAAAAATGGAAATCACAAGGGCAATCGGAACGACATTGAAAATAAATATTGGCTTGGTCGGAAGGATAGCTTGATCGCCGATGGCGCTGCGCATACCTTTGAAACGATGACCTATCGGACTTTTCGTTATGTACGACTAACGGTGAAGACGGAGGCAGAGGCCTTGACTTTACACGATTTTAAAAGTGTATTTACCGGTTTCCCTTTCCAAGCAAAGGCGTCGTTGAAAACAGATAATCCCTTAATTCCCCAATTACTTGATGTTGGCTTTCGCACCGCACGACTTTGCGCCATGGAAACCTATATGGATTGTCCTTATTACGAGCAATTGCAGTATATCGGTGATGCGCGAATTCAAGCGCTTGTGAGTCTTTATTATGCGGGAGATGAGCGATTGGTTCGTCAGGCGCTCGATCATATGGATCATTCCCGGATTGCGGAAGGGATCACGCTGAGTCGGTACCCGACGGACTTGCACCAACAAATCCCCACGTTCTCCCTGTGGTATATTGGGATGTTGCATGACTATTTGCGTTATGGGAAAGATCCATCCTTCTTGAAAAACAAATTGGCTGGCATGCGCGGGATCTTGGATTATTTCGCGCGTTTTGAGGGAGCGGATGGCACCTTGCAAAAAATTCCATATTGGACCTTCTCGGATTGGGTGAATGCCTGGCCACGCGGAATTGCGCCCGTGGGGCCATCGGGTCGATCGGCGGTAATTGATTTTCAGTATAGTTGGATCCTTCAAAATGCGGCGGATATAGAGCGCTATTTCGGATATCCGGAAATGGCAGCACGTTATGAGGCTAAAGTGAAGGCCATGAAACCTATCTTGAAGGCCTTGTATTGGGACGTTGGAAGAGGATTGTATGCGGATACGGAGTTGCATGATAAATTTTCCCAACATGCAAATTCCCTTGCCATTTTGGCGGGTTTTGACGCTGGCGGGGTGTCAAGCAAGTTATTGACTGACAAGGATTTAGCACCTGCGTCTATCTACTTTAAATACTACCTTCATTTGGCATTAACAAAAGCTGGTAAGGGAAATGACTACTTATCTTGGTTGGATAAATGGAAAGAAAATATCGACATGGGATTGACAACCTGGGCGGAAACGTCAGACATTTCTACCTCGCGTTCAGATTGCCATGCTTGGGGTTCGAGTCCGAACATCGAATTCTTCCGCATCGTCTTAGGGGTAGATTCGGATGCGCCAGCCTTCGCCAAAGTGAAGATCGAGCCGCACCTCGGGGACTTGAAAGAAGTGGAGGGAATAGTCCCGCATCCTCAAGGAGAAATTCAGGTTCAATATAAATCGGGCATGGCATCCATAACCTTGCCAGGGACGGTGAGCGGAAACTTTGTTTGGCAAGGAAAGAAATACCCTTTAAAAGCCGGCAAAAATAATTTGACTATCCCTAGGTAGGATAGGACGGTTGGGCACTTTTAGCTAAGTAGATTTGAAAAAAATAAATTAAGTATGTACAAACACGTATCGTATCTCTGGGATGACGCGAAAGCAGCAGCACTCGCAGGGAATGAAGTTGACCTATTCATCTATCGCTCGAATATTTTAGGAGCGGATTTACGTATTACCAACTACGGTGGCGGAAACACCTCCGTCAAATTGCAGGATAAAGATCCTTTGACGGGCTCTGAAACGGAAGTGATGTGGATCAAGGGTTCTGGTGGCGATATTGGGACATTGAAGAAGTCGGGCTGCGCGGCCTTGTACGTGGATCGTTTACGCTCCTTGACAAATGTCTACCGCGGCTTGGAGCATGAGGATGAGATGGTGGAATTGTTCAACCATTGCATTTTTGATTTGTCTTCCAAAGCGCCCTCGATTGATACGCCTTTGCATGGATTTTTACCTTTCAAACATATTGATCACTTACATCCCGATGCTGCGATTGCGATTGCGGCCTCCAAGGATGGTGAGCAAATTACCAAAGAACTTTTCGGAGGTTTAATCGGCTGGGTTGGTTGGCAACGTCCAGGCTTCGATTTAGGCTTGCAATTAAAAGCTTGTTTAGATGAAGCGGCTTCACGGGATGTGCAATTGCGCGGCATCATGTTGGGCTCACATGGTTTATTTACTTGGGGCGATACGTCCTACGAATGCTATGTGAATACCTTGGAAGTCATTGAAAAATGTGCGGAATACATTGAATCGAAAACGACAACGACAACGGTTTTTGGTGGAGCACGAATGTCATCGTTTTCTCCGGAAGAAAGAGCTGCTAAAGCGGCTGAGCTAGCACCCGTTTTGCGCGGATTCTGTTCGTCGCATGTGCAAATGGTGGGACATTTCTCCGACGATGAGCGCGTGTTACAATTTATTAATTCAAATGATTTAGACCGTTTGGCGCCTTTGGGTACCTCTTGCCCGGATCACTTCTTGCGGACGAAAATTTCGCCATTGGTGTTGGGGTCGGATGTTTCGGTGGAGGCATTGACTCCTTTGTTCGAGGATTATCGCATCATGTATGGATCATATTACGATTCTTGCAAACATGCGAATTCGCCGGCGATGCGTGACCCGAATCCCGTGGTGATTTTATACCCAGGTGTAGGGATGTTTACCTTTGCCAAAGACAAACAAACCGCGCGAGTTGCCGCAGAATTTTACACCAATGCCATCAATGTGATGCGCGGTGCGGAGGCGATTTCATCGTATACTTCTTTGCCTCGTCAGGAGGCGTTTGATATCGAATATTGGTTGTTGGAAGAAGCAAAACTCCAACGTATGCCGAAGCCCAAAGCCTTATCAGGTCGTGTTGCATTTGTCACAGGATCGGGAGGGGGAATCGGTAAGGCGATTGCCAAAAAGATGGCTCAAGAAGGAGCTTGCGTGATTTTGAATGATGTGAATGCCGATCGTTTGGCGGAGGCGAAAGCCGAGTTCGTTGGATTATTTGGGAAGGATATCGTTTCTACGGTGATTGCCGATGTGACCCATCAGGAATCGATTGAGGCGGCCATGAAGCAAGCATCCTTGGATTTTGGTGGGGTGGATTTGATTGTGAATAATGCAGGGATATCTATTTCGAAAGGGATATTGGAGCACACGCAGGCCGACTGGGATAAATTATATGATATTTTAGTGAAGGGCCAATATCTGGTTTCGCAAGCGGCGATTGCTGTGATGCGCAAGCAGGGATTGGGTGGCGATATTGTGAATATTGTGTCGAAGAATGCTTTTGTGGCTGGACCGAATAACGTGGGTTACGGAAGTGCGAAAGCAGCACAAGCACATATGACTCGCTTATTAGCTGCTGAATTAGGACCCGATCACATTCGCGTGAATACGGTCAATCCGGATGCGGTGATTGCGGATTCCAATATCTGGGCTGGCGGATGGGCCGAAGGTCGCGCCAAAGCCTATGGCATCACGGTAGCTGAGTTACCCGCATATTACGCGAAAAGAACGCTATTAAACGAATCTATTTTACCGGATGATATTGCCAATGCATGTTTTGCATTCGTGGGTGGCTTATTGAATAAGTCGACTGGAAATGCATTGAACGTAGACGGCGGTGTGGCCGCAGGATTTTTAAGATAATGATGATGAATATTTCGAACCATAATGAAGCATTGCTTGCCCAGCATAATCGCCGATTGGATTTCTTGAAATCCGAGGTGAATTTGCCCGCAGGTATTTTACAAAAATTAAAAGATTTTCAAATCGCGATTCCATCTTGGGCCTTGGGTACTGGGGGAACTCGTTTCGGTCGGTTCTCCGGCGGAGGCGAACCGCGTAATTTAGAAGAGAAAATAGCAGATGTGGGTTTACTTCACGCGCTGAATCAATCATCTGGGGCGATTTCCTTGCATATTCCTTGGGATATTCCAACGGACCCAGCGGCGATACGTACGCTCGCAGCTCAACACGGTTTGGCCTTCGATGCGGTGAATTCAAATACGTTTCAGGATCAAGCAGATCAGGCACAATCATATAAGTTTGGTTCTTTGCAGCATGTTTCTGCGGCAACTCGGAAACAGGCAATCGATCACAACATTCAAGTGATTAAACATGGGGTAGAACTTGGTTCAAAAGCTTTAACAGTTTGGTTATCAGATGGTTCTTGTTTTCCTGGCCAGTTGAACTTCCGTCACGCCTATGAGCGCACGGTGGATAGTTTAAAGGAGATTTATGCGGCTTTGCCGGCCGACTGGTCTTTGTATTTGGAATACAAGGCCTATGAACCCAACTTCTATTCGACAACGGTAGGTGATTGGGGTGCTTCCTATTCAATGGTCAATAAATTAGGACCGCAGGCGAAGACTTTGGTGGATTTAGGACACCATTTGCCGAATGCCAATATTGAGCAAATCGTCTCCATTCTCTTGATGGAAGGTAAATTGGGCGGTTTCCATTTCAACGATTCGAAATACGGGGACGATGATTTGACAGCGGGTTCGATCAAACCCTATCAATTGTTCTTGATTTTCAATGAGTTAGTTGACGGAATGGATGCGAAGGGAATGAATCATGCCAAAGATTTAGGATGGATGATTGATGCCTCACACAATGTAAAGGATCCATTGGAAGATTTATTGCAATCCGTGGAAGCCATTCAAATCGCCTATGCACAAGCATTATTAGTAGATCGTGCCGCATTGGAAGCTGCAAGAGAGGCTAATGATGTGGTGCGTTGCCAAGAGATTTTGCAGGCCGTATTCCGTACGGATGTGCGCGCTTTGGTTGCACAAGCACGTTTGGAATTAGGTGGCGCTTTAGATCCGATTGCCTTGTTTCGTCAGGAAAAAATGCGCGATCAATTAATCAAGGCACGTGGTGCGAAAACGGTCGCGACGGGTTTGTAAGTTATGAGCGTAAAAACACCTGTAATCGCTGTATTTGATATTGGGAAGACGAATAAAAAGGTCTTTCTGTGGAATACTGCGTTTGAGATTGTGTTTGAAAAACAGCAGACATTTGATGAGATTGTCGATGAGGACAGTTTTGCCTGTGAAGATTTGGCATCGCTTCAGCAGTGGATTGTGTCGACTTTTACAGAGATATGCCAAATGCCTGAATTCGAACTTATCGGTTTGAATTTCTCTGCCTATGGTGCTTCGTTTGTTTATGTCGATCGGATGGGGGAGCCTGTAGCACCGCTGTATAATTATTTAAAACCTGTTTCAACGCCTTTTCCCTATGATGATTTTGGTGGGGAGGCGGAATTTGCACGTAAGACGGCATCGCCTATTTTAGGAAATTTAAATTCCGGTTTACAGGTGTATGAAAGCATGCATCGTTTTTTCTGGCCGGAAGTCTTTAAGGCCCTGCATTTTCCGAATTATTTGGCTTCTCTTTTCACGGGGCAGTTCTTATCCGAGATTACATCGATTGGTTGTCATACGGCGCTTTGGGATTTTGATTTAAGGCAATATCATCCGTGGGTGGCTAACATTGCAGATCGTTTAGCTCCTATTTCGAATAATGCTTGTTTAGAAATTGATGGAATCAATTATGGCATAGGTCTTCATGATTCCTCTGCGGCCTTGGTTCCTTATTTGCGGTCGGTGGATGAGGAGTTTGTTTTGTTATCGACTGGAACCTGGTGCATCGCCATGCATCCTTTCAATGAATCACCCTTGACGGCGGCAGAGTTATCTAATGATGTCTTGTGTTATTTACAGCCAAACGGGAAACCTATCAAGGCTTCACGTTTGTTTGGTGGGCATTTTCATGAAGAACAAGTGGCACGCATGGAAAAGCATTTTGGCGGATCTTACAAGGATTTGCGATTTTCAGAACGTGTTTTTTCATTGGAACCTTTAAGTTCATCTGTTTTTGAAAGTGCTTTTGCTACGCGCGATTTGAATGATTTTACGGATTTGGCTTCCGCGTATGATCAATTCATGGTAGATTTGGTCGGCCAACAAATCTTTAGTTTGAACTTGTTGCTGAAAGATGCACCTGTCAAACAATTGCTAGTAGATGGCGGTTTTAGTAAAAATGAATGGTACATGCGCTTGTTGGCTCGTACCTTTCCTTCGCTTGACGTTTATGCCGCAGAAGTAGCCCAAGCCAGTGCTTTGGGTGCTGCATTGATGGTTTATGAGGGGGAAATCCCCAAGAACTTAATTGAATTACAACGATATTAGGATGCGTGTTGCCCTGTTTGTTCCATGTTACATTGACCAATTCTACCCGCAAGTTGCGGTGGCGAGTTTGGAATTGCTGGAGAAACTCGGCTGCGAAGTGGTCGTTCCCAAAGACCAAACTTGTTGCGGTCAGCCGATGGCCAATTCGGGTTTTGCCTCTTCGACCGCGGGTTGTGATACGAATTTTAGCAATAATTTTGAAGGATTCGATTACATCGTGGGTCCATCGGGATCTTGCGTATTGCATTTGAAAGAGCATCATCCATCCGAGAAAATCAGGAATTCTGTTTATGAGATTTGTGAATTTTTGACGGATGTTTTGAAGGTGACTTCCTTGTCTGCTCAATTTCCACATCGGGTCGGATTACATCAAAGTTGCCATGGGCAACGGGGTTTACGTTTAAGTTCGATGTCGGAGCGCAACGAAAAACCCTTTTCGAAATTACAGGATTTATTAGCACTTGTACCGGGTGTCGAAGTCGTGATGCCTGCACGTGAGGATGAGTGTTGTGGTTTTGGTGGGACATTTTGTGTCACGGAAGAAGCTGTGTCTGTGAAAATGGGGCAGGATCGAATTCAAGAACATGCGGCAAATGCAGTTGAGTATATCGTAGGAGCGGATACTTCGTGCTTGATGCACATGGAAGGGATATTGCGCCGACAAGGTTCTAAGGTTCAAGTGAAACACATCGTAGAAATATTGAATCATGGGTAATCACGCGGAGGCTTCGGAGAAATTTATTGCGGATGCTGAGCGGACTGATTGGCATGATGAGACCTTGTGGTTTGTGCGGGAGAAACGCGATAAAGCCGCTAAGGTTTTGCCGGAATGGGAAGCATTGCGTGAGCATGCATCACAAATCAAAGATCATACTTTAGCAAATTTAGGGGACTATTTGTTGGCATTTGAGGCCAAAGCTCAAGCGAACGGGATCAAAGTCCATTGGGCGGCTGATGCAGCTGAACATAATGCGATTGTTCATGGCATCATTGCAGCACAAGGTTCGAAAGTCCTTGTCAAAAGCAAATCCATGTTGACCGAGGAGTGTCACCTCAATGATTATTTAGCTAACAAAGGCATTGAAGTCGTAGATACTGATTTAGGAGAACGCATTGTACAATTCAGAAATGAAGCCCCAAGTCACATTGTGTTGCCTGCGATTCACCTGAAGAAAGAGGATGTAGGGGAGACTTTTCACCAGCATTTAGGAACTCCCAAAGGAAATAAGGATCCGCAGTTTTTGACGGAAGCGGCACGCCAACATCTCAGGGGGCATTTTTTGGCATCGGAAGTTGCGATAACTGGCGTGAATTTTGCAGTGGCTGAGACAGGCGAATTTGTGGTTTGTACGAATGAAGGGAATGCGGATATGGGTGCACATTTGGCCAAGGTTCATATTGCCTGCATGGGAATTGAAAAGATTATACCCAAAAGAGAAGATCTTGCGGTCTTTTTAAGACTGCTCGCGCGCAGTGCGACGGGCCAATTAATTACGACGTATTCGTCACATTTTCATAAGCCTCGTGAAGGGCAGGAGATGCACATTGTCTTATTGGATAACGGACGGACGCGTCAGCTCGCCGACCCGAAATACAAGAATTCGTTGAAATGCATTCGTTGTGCGGCTTGTTTTAATACCTGTCCGGTATATCGTAGGAGTGGGGGTCATAGTTATCACCAGCCGGTTGCCGGGCCGATTGGTTCTATTCTTGCCCCCAATATTGATAAAAAAGCCAATGCTGATTTGCCTTTTGCCTCGACGCTTTGTGGCTCTTGTACGAATGTTTGTCCGGTGAAGATTAATATTCATGAGCAATTGTGGTTTTGGCGACAAGATTTGATGGAGGCGGGTTTAGCGCCCGTTTCTAAGTCGATTGGGATGAAATTGATGGCCTTTGTTTTATCAAATCCGGTGGTTTATTGGATGGGAGGGTCGCTGATGCGCAGATTTGCGGGTGTACTGAATACACGTTTAAATCCTTGGTACAAACAGCGTGAAATGCCGGTGGCACCCAAAGAGAGTTTTCAAGACTGGTATAAAAAACGATGAGCGCAAGAGAGCAAATTTTAGGAAAAATAGGGTCGCAAGAGTCTGTCAAACATCCCGGCGCTTTTTTAGGGGCTTCGGAGGATTTTGATTTTCGCGCTTCGCTGGAAGTGGTGGGGGCACGTGTTGTTTCACCTGAAGAATTAGAAATAACCTTTCCGGGTCGGCGGCGCTATGACTCGACTTTGGATGGATTGAGTTTAGCGGAAGTGGAGGTACTGGAGATTGATGGAGAATTTGGGGTGGCGGAGAATGGAGCGATTTGGTTGTCGGAGGACGCATTGCCACATCGGGTGGCTCCGTTTATTTGCCAACATTTGGTGATAAATGTTTCCGAGATTGTACCTACGATGCATGCGGCATATGCACGTTTGGGTGAAGTGAAATCGGGATTTGGTTTGTTTTTAGCCGGTCCATCAAAAACCGCAGATATAGAGCAATCGCTCGTGATTGGTGCGCACGGCGCACGTAGTTTAACCGTTGTCATCAGAAGTTGAACGCTGCCGGGGTCGTAGACTCCCCGGCAGCGTCAACTTTTTCGAAGCGAAAGATACCCCTTTATTCATTCAGGAACTTGATTATTTTCATTTAAAGCTGATAATTTGGCTTGTTTTGCAGTACTTTGAGGGTGGTTTGGGGTGACGCTGCCGGGGTCGCAGACCCCGGCAGCGTCTATCAGAAAAATTTCCTATCTTGGGACGTAAACCTATTCAAACTATGTCTGTTTCAAGAAGAAAATTCCTGGGTCAATCCGTCCTTTCCTTAGCAGCTTTCAGCATTGTACCCCGCCATGTGCTTGGTAAAGGCTTTATTGCACCTTCAGACCAACTCACCAAAGCGATCATCGGTACCGGCGGCATGGGCCGCGGGCATATTCCATACGCAGGAACAAGAGTTGTTGCGCTGTGTGATGTCGATAAGAAAAACCTACAACTCGGTTTAGACAAAGTGGAGAAAGGTGTGAAAGCCTTCTCCGACTACCGTGAAATGATCCAACTCCCTGAAGTGGATATTGTTCACGTAGCCACCCCGCCACATTGGCATGGCGTTATGGCCGCAGATGCAGCACGCGCAGGCAAAGATGTTTGGTGTGAAAAACCCATGACACGGACAATCGGAGAGGGGCAAAAATTAAAGGAAGCTATCCAACAACACGGTCGGATATTCCGCCTCAACACCTGGTTTAGATTTGAAGGAAATTTTTACGGATTGAATTGTCCCGTGAAACCCATGAAGAAATTAGTGGATTCAGGACTTTTGGGATGGCCATTGAAATTTACCGTAAGCAAACACACCGGTTTTGATTGGAAATTCTATTGGGTAGGCAAAACAGATTTGACTCCACAGCCCGTTCCTCCTGAATTAGATTATGACGCTTGGCTGGGACCTGCGCCCTATAAACCCTACAATGTTCACCGTACCCATCAAACCTTCCGCGGTTATTGGGATTACGATGGCGGCGCTTTGGGTGATATGGGTCAACATTACATGGATCCGATTCAATACATGTTGGGCAAAGACAATGAAAGCCCAGTTTACGTTGAAGTAGATGCCCCCGTACAAGACAAAGATGCCGTCGGAATCTTCAATCGCATTACCTATACCTATGCGGATGGTTGCCAAATCGTCTTGGACGGTGAAGCTAAAGATGAAAAAGTGGCCTACATCGAAGGTCCCAAAGGAAAATTGTACCGCAATTTTAAATCGGATATTCCGGATTTAGAACGCAAATTAGCCGAGTTTCCCGAGCCACCAGCCCAGCAAATGGATTTTGTTCACTCGGTTAAGAATAGAACGCAATTTGCATTGAATGAAGAAAATGGACATCGTTCATGTACACTCATCAACATGGGCTTAATCGCGATGCGCTTACACCGCAACTTGAAATTTGACCCCATTAAACAAGAATTCATCGGTGATCCAGAGGCGAATAGCCTGATTAATCAACCGATGCGTGCACCTTATATCCTTTAATGCTCATGAAATATTTATTCATTCTTTTCATCAGTTTGCAGGCGTTCGCACAAAGCACCCGAGAACAACAATTGAATTTTCGCACGCAGGGAGCAAGCCCCGCATTAAAAGCGGCTGCTTATGCAAGTAAAGGCCTCTACGAGCCCACGCAGGCAACAGAAGCCTTTATTTTGGCGAATGCCAAAAACATCACTGAATTAAAAGCATTTTTGAGAGCCGACTTGCCGGAGGCGACACAATGCCAACTCATTGGTTTGATTGCCAAACAAGAGGAAAGCATCTTGCTTGCTCAATTTCCGAAAGCAAAACCACAGGTCACAGCCTTTATTTTAAAACACTTATTGGCCAAACCACGTACCAATATCGCCTTCAAATCCTGGGATGCTGCGCATCAAAAAGCCTTCATTACTGCTGTCGGGATCTATAAAGCAGCTTGGGCCTTGCCACTCATTCAAAATTCGAATTTCAAAACGGAGCAGCTTATTGCCCAACTGAAAGTTCAAGGTGCGAAGGGTTTACCAGTTGTTTGGGACATGTTGAAATCCAACCCAGTGGACGCCCAAAAAATTGCGGATTTCACCACAACGTTGGCAGCAAACGCATTCCTAAAATCGAAGCTCGAGAAGTATGATCAAGCCAGCACAGCACAAAAAACAGTCCTTCTGACCTATGGCAGCGGCCGACAATGGCCAGAAGTAAAATCCTTGGTTTGGCGCGCGGTGCAATCGAATCATCCCGAAAGGGCTGCTGGTTTTGAGGCATTGACATATTGGATTGAATTAAAAGATTTTGATCTGATTGCCGAGAAATTATCCATGGCTCAATTGCCTAATGAAATCAAAGCCTTGCAAAATTGCATGGCCCAACTCATTAAACAGGACGGGACACGCAATAGTAAAATCTCTGCTTATGCCACTGCGGCTAGTCAAAAATCGAATTGGGTACCCTTCGTTCAAGAAGTATCCAATTTAGGTTGGTTGTATACGTTGGCCAATCACAATGAAGAAGCCTTACGTGCTTTTGTTCGGATTAACGGGAAGGCGTTTTCGAATGTAGACCAACAAGTATTGCGTTACCGCAATGCATTGGAATTGACACAAAATCTCGATACACGTGAGCAGATATACAAAGGCTTAACGAAATGTAATTCATTGTCGGCCATGCGCACCTTGTACCTAGGTTTAAAAGAACCGAATATCAAGCAAATTGCCGTGGATGGATTAGCCGCTTTGTATGTTGCTAATGCCGATTTTCAAGGTCAAATGACGAAAGAGTGGGTTTTGGAAAATCAGTGGCAAATCACGGATGCCGCGATTCGGGATCAGGTGATGAAAAGCAATCCAGGTCGAGGTTTTTACACCATGTACAATGGAATTGATTTACGCGGTTGGAAAGGGTTAGTCGACAATCCTGTCAAAAGACGGAAGACTTCTGCCGATACCTTGGCCATGAAGCAAATCAAAGCGGATTCAATCATGCGCAAAGGCTGGTTGGCCCAAGGAGAGGAGCTCCATTTTACGGGACACGGCGATAATTTGTGTTCGGTCAAAGATTACCAAGATTTTGATTTGTATATCGATTGGAAAATCGAAAAAGATGGGGATGCTGGGTTATATTTACGTGGTTCTCCTCAAGTGCAGATTTGGGATATTGCGCGAACGAATGTAGGTGCACAAGTGGGATCTGGAGGATTGTATAACAACCAAATCAATCCCAAAAATCCAACGAAAGTTGCGGATAATCCGGTAGGAACGTGGAATACGTTTCGCATCACCATGCGTGGAGAACGCGTTACGGTGTATTTGAATGGGGAATTGGTCGTAGATCATGTGATTTTGGAAAATTATTGGGATCGTAAAATCCCGATATTTATCAAGGATGCGATTGAGTTGCAGGCGCATGGAAACCACATCGTTTATCGCAATATTTATGTGAAAGAATTGACACCTCAGCCAGCCTATAACCCAGCGGAACTGGGTTTTGAGGCGATGTTCGACGGATCTTCTTTGTTTCAGTGGACGGGAAATACAACAGATTATGTGCCGGTGAATGGCGAATTGGTGGTTGATCCGAAACGCGGAGGGAACGGAAACTTGTATACCAAAAAGGAATATGGCGATTTTCATATGAAATTTGAATTTCAGTTGACGCCCGGTGCAAACAACGGCCTCGGGATTCGCACACCACTTGAGGGGGATGCTGCTTATGTAGGCATGGAATTACAGATTTTGGACAATACGTCACCCATGTATGCCAAATTACAACCGTATCAATACCACGGGTCTGTTTATGGCATCATTCCAGCGAAGCAGGGATTCCTGAAACCTGTAGGGGAATGGAATGAGGAAGAGGTTATCGCGGAAGGGAACCACATCAAAGTGATTTTGAATGGCGAAGTGATCACCGATGGCGATATTGTTCAAGCGACTAAAGACGGAACGCCCGACCATAAAGAACATCCAGGTTTGTTAAACAAAACGGGCCATATTGGGTTTTTAGGACATGGATCTCCGTTGAAATTTAGAAATCTACGCATTAAAGAAATCATCAAAAAGAAAAAATAAGTCATGGCAATCACATTGACAATTAATCGAAAAAAGGTCAGTTTGGATATCGATTCCAACACGCCACTTTTGTGGGCACTACGTGATCACGTAGGCCTATTAGGAACGAAATTTGGTTGTGGCATCGCACAATGTGGTGCTTGTACTGTTTGGGTGAATGGGGAAGCAACGCGCTCGTGCGTTTTACCTATTTCTGCTGTTGCGAATGCACAGATTACCACCATTGAAGGCCTAAATCCCGCGGGAAAACATCCGATTCAAGAAGCTTGGGATGAATTAGACGTAGCCCAATGTGGCTATTGCCAAGCCGGTCAAATCATGACCGCAGCGGCTTTATTAAAGAAAAATCCCCATCCTTCGAAGCAAGAAATTGTCGACGGTATGGCCGGAAATATTTGTCGGTGTGGTACCTATCACCGCATTCAAGAAGCCGTAGCATTAGCCTCTAAAAAAGTCAAAAAATGAAAACGACACGTAGAAATTTTATCCAACAAACGGCGCTTTTTACGAGCGTGTTTACCTTGGGATTTGATTGGTTCGAATCCAAAGGTGCAGAAATGGCGATTGCAAACGAACCCGGTCGATTCAATGCCTTTTTGAGTATTGATGCCTTGGGAAAAATTCGATTATATTCTCCGAATCCAGAGATTGGACAAGGGATTAAAACGGCTTTTCCTGTGGTTGTAGCGGAGGAATTGGATGTGGACTGGAAGCAAGTAGAGGTTTTGCAGGCCAATTTAGATACGCAAAATTTTGAACGCCAATTAACGGGTGGTTCGGGTGCGTTGAAACACTCTTGGGAGCGTTTACGTAAAGCAGGTGCTAGCGTGCGTCAGATGATGGTGCAAGCAGCCGCGAATCAATGGAAAGTTGATGCTAATGTTTGTAAAACGTCCAAAGGATTTGTGTTGGGTCCTTCGGGTCAAAAGGCCTCCTACGGTTCATTGGCAGCTGAGGCTGCTAAATTGCCCGTGCCTGCAACGGTGACGTTTAAGGATCGCAAGGATTATAAAATTATCGGAACACGTGTACGCGGTGTCGACAATAAATCGATTGTAACGGGGAAACCTGTTTTTGGGATTGATGTTCGTAAGCCAGGGATGGTGTTTGCTCAAATTGTCCGACCGCCATTTGGGGCGACTTTGAAGTCGTTTTCTGCGGAGGATGTGAAGAAAATGCCGGGGATCATCGACGTGGTTTCTTTTAAAAATAAAGTAGCGATTGTTGGTTCAAGTACATATGAAATTTTACAAGCTCGTCAAAATTTGACTTGCTCATATACGTCAGAAGCCGCTTTAGAAAGTAATGATACTCATCAGGCTTGGTTTGATGCGGGCATGAAGTCGGATAAGGCGACGGTCCAACGGAAAGATGGAGATTTTGCCAAAGCTATTTCAGAAGCGGCTAAAGTAATCGAAGCGACGTATGAATGCCCATTCATCTCGCATAGTCCGATGGAGCCGATGAACTTTTTTGCGGATGTAAAACCGGGATCTGTTTTATTGGCCGGTCCAACTCAAGTACCTCAACCGGCACAAAAAGCAGTTGCGACTTTGTTAGGCGTTCCAGAAAATACCATCCAAGTCGAGCTAACTAAAATGGGTGGTGGTTTCGGTCGGCGCTTGAGCAATGACTTTGCCTTGGAAGCTGCGGAATTATCAAGTATAATCAAGAAACCGGTGTTGGTGATGTGGACGCGTGAGGATGATATGGGAGGGGGAACCTACCGACCAGCTGTGCGTTACCATTTCAAGGCGGGTATTGATGCCAAAGGAAATTTGACAGCCTTCTACCTTCGTGGTGTTGGGCTGAATGCGGGTAATTCTACCCGACAAGATAACTTCCCTGTGGGGGCGATTGATAACGTGCTGATAGAATCAGTCGATCAAAAGTCGGCCGTTACGACAGGACCTTGGCGCGCGCCGATTACCAATTTCTTGGGATTTGCGGAGCAAGCGTTCTTGGATGAGGTGGCAGAAGCTGCGGGAAAAGATCCGATTCAGATGCGTTTGGATATGCTGACACGTGTCAAAACCAATCCGGTAGGTAAGATTACGTATGAACCGGATCGTTTTGCGGAGGTAATTAAGCAAGTTGCCGAAAAGTCACAATGGAAGAAGAAACCAGGCGTTCATCAAGGATTTAGTGTGTATTACTCGCATTTCTCCTATGTGGCTCAGGTAGCTGAAGTTCAAATGAAAAACGGAAAAGCGCAAGTGACACAGGTAACGGCAGTCACGGATTGTGGCGAAGTTATCAACTTGAGTGGAGCTGAAAATCAGGTTAAGGGAGCTATTATCGATGGCATGGGACATGCCATGTTTGCCAAATTGAATTTTCAAGCTGGCGTGACGAGTCCAACGAATTTTAATGCCTATCGAATGATCCGAGGCAATGAAGTTCCGAAAATAGATGCGTACTTTGTAGACAATGGCATTAGTCCAACGGGACTTGGGGAGCCGGCATTGCCACCTACGGGAGGCTCGATTGCGAATGCGATTTATGCGGCGACCAAAAAACGATTCTACAAACAACCCTTTTATTGATGGCAACTCCCAAAGTTCAATATTTAGATAATCTACGTGTCACAGCAACATTGGCTGTATTGCTGATACATTCGGCAGCCAATGTATTGTTGAGCTTTGGGAAAACGCCTGATTCGGCCTGGTGGTTTGCGAATCTTTACAATGGGGGATTTCGCTATGCTGTACCTATTTTCGTGATGTTATCGGGTGCCTTATTATTGCCACGTGAGGAAGAAATGGGTTCTTTTTTTAAGAAGAGTTTTCAGCGAATCATCGTTCCTTTTCTGTTTTATAATTCGGTATTCGCTATTTTTAATTGGCAGGTACGATACGGCGGCCGTTCGATGGGCTTTGATTGGGTATTTAAACAATATTTTGAAGGAGCCTCCTATCATTTTTGGTACATCTACATGATTGTCGGCGTCTATTTATTTATACCCATCATAGGCGCTTGGGTCCGACAAGCCAAAGAAAGTCATCTTCAATTCTTTTTAGGCATGTGGTTGGTCACCATTTTGTTTGACAATCCCCATTTTCCAGGCTTATCACTGCCGATCAAATTGCCCTATTTTACGGGTTATTTGGGCTATTTGGTATTAGGCTATTACGTTGCTCGGCATGATTTTTCGCGTGTATTTGCCTGGATTTTATTTCTTGTGGGGACGCTTTGGACAATGGAGGGAACCTACTTGCAATCGCTTGAGGATGGGAAGTTTTATGGCTTGCTCTATGCGAACTTCTCGCCGAGTGTGGTGATGTCGACAGCCGGATTATTTATGTTGTTTAAGTCCTATGAAGGAACGATACCAGGCACGGGCGCTTTGCGAGATTGGATTAGTTCCCATAGTTACGGGGTTTATTTGGTGCATATCATCGTCTTGTTTTATTTGGTCAAAATCAAGATATATGGAGGGATATGGCATCCGAGTATCGGAATTCCCTTAACTGCGTTTATCTGTTTATTGATATCGAGTACAATTGTCTGGCTGTTGCGAAGAATACCGTTTGGGAAATACATCGCAGGTTAGAATTAATTCGTAACTTTAAGTCAAACTAGTTCGATGATATGAGAATTTACACACTAATACTTGTTTTTTGTGCATCACTTTCAGGTGTTTATGCCCAGTCTATTAGTTCTTCTACAATAGCAGCGGGTGGTGGAACGCAGCAAATTAATGGTAAATATTATTCGCATGTCATAGGTCAGGCGAGTGTCGTAACGGGGACTAGTGTGCAGTCGGGCTTAACCATGCGCCAGGGTTTTAAGCAGCCGAATTTACTTGCAAAAAGTATTCAGAATTCAGGTTTAAAGATTCAAGTTTCCATTGAAAATCCCATTTCATTTACGGTATTTCCCAATCCTTTTAAGGATAAATTACGCATCGAATTTTCTGCGGAGAGTACAATGCCTACGTATGTTGCGATTTATGATATCTTAGGAAGTACCATGTGGCAGGCGACGTATCCTGAGAAAATTTCTGAAATTAATTTAACAGAGTTTCAAAATTTCCGTCAAGGCAAATACATCTTACATGTCTTGCAAAAAGGGAAACCCTTCGTAACAGCGATCGTAAAAGAATAAGTTAATTGATAATTTTACCGTCTTGCATCTCGATGATTCGTGATGTTTTGTTGGCGAATTCATTATCATGCGTCACAATCAATAATGTTTGATGGAATTCTTCGGCCAACTGCTGAAAGGTGTGGAAGACAATCTCTGAATTTTTCTTATCTAAGTTTCCGGTAGGTTCATCGCCCATAATCAGAAAAGGGTCGTTGATTAATGCTCTTGCGATCGCTACCCGTTGTTTTTGTCCTCCGGATAATTGATTCGGCATTTTGAGGGCTTCATGTTCAATTCCGAGTACCTTTAATTTCTCATAAGCCCGGTGCTCTACTTCTTTTTCGCTGTATTTTCCAAGCTTTAGGCCGGGTAACATGACATTTTTCAACACGTTGAATTCATTCAATAGGTAGTGGAATTGAAACACAAAACCTATTTTTTCATTGCGGACTTGCGCGAGCTCTTTTTCGGTTTTATCCCCCATGAATACGGAGTCGATGTATAATTCGCCTTCATAGTCGGTGTCCATGGTAGACAATATATACAAGAGTGTTGACTTACCGCATCCTGATTTACCAATCACCGAGACAAATTCGCTTTGATTTAGGCTAAAATTGATATCGTCCAATACTTTGATCGTCATCGGATCATGGAAGTATTTGTTGATTTTGCTGGCTCGTAAAACTTCTTTGTGTATATGTGTCATGTTTATTTGCCTCGAATGATGATAACAGGGTCAATTTTACTAGCTTTTCTAGCAGGAAAATAACCGGCAAAATAGGTAGTGACGATTGAGAATGTAGCCCCAATAATATAAAACATGGGATTGTAGTTGATCGGAAACGTTTTAATCGTAGGTAAAGAATCCGTGTTGAATGGTATGTTATCGATGATGTTTGATAATCCAAAACCTGCCAATAAACCCATCGCTCCACCAAAAATTCCAATGCTCAACGCGATAAAAATGAATACCAAATTGACGTCATTGCCTGAAAAACCGATGGCCTTCATGATGGCAATGGAATCCATTTTTTCGTATATCATCATGTTCAAGATATTATAAATACCAAACCCTGCCACAACCAATAAGGTCACCCCAACGGCATACGAAATAATTGTCCGTACGGAACTACCCGTTTCAAATTGGGAGTTAGCTTGTTGGATATCGATTGCATCCGTTTCATAATAGCGCTGATATTCGACCGCCATCGCAGGAGCCTGAAGGATATTTTTTAGTTTGACCTGAATGTCAGTAATATAGTTATTGGAAACTCCTAAGAGTTTTTGTGTCGTATTGATCGAGCAATAACTTTGTACGCGGTCTAAATCCTGAAGGCCGGATTGGAAAAAGCCGACAACTTTTAATTGCAATCGTTCTCCTTTGCTCGTGGTTACTTGTACCACATCACCGATGTTGGCTGCCATTTTATCGGCTACCCCTTTTCCTAAAATGATGCTATTGGGAATGTTTTTTAAATCAAGGTAATTGCCCGTTGTGACATAGTCGGAAAACATAAATAAGCGGTTTTCCTCATCCGGGTCAATGCCATTAATTACACCCGTAAGGTCAACACTACCTACATTGTAAAAAACTTGTGCGTTTATTTTGGGTGCAACACCGAGAACACGTTCGTCCTGTTTAATGGCTTGCATAATTTGTGCACTATTGTAAATTTCGAGCCGTTGGTTTTTGGGTTTCACGGATCGGACAAAATTTTTCGTTTGGGGAGAAAGCAAATCGATGGGTTGAACTTTCGACACATTGATATCATGGTACAATCGAATATGGGCTGTGCGATTCATGATTAGGCCATCGAGTAAATCATTGAGTCCATTCATGAAACCGAGGAGGGTTACAAACATGGCAATACTAAACGTGACACCTACGGCCGCAACTAAGGTTTGTTTCCATCGGGCTAAGAGGAGTGAAATGGATACCTGAATGATTAGTTTGATGTTCATTATTCGGGTTTAATCACTTGGTCTTTTGCTGTCAATCCGCTGATGATTTCCGCTTTTTGGAAATCGGTTAATCCCAATTTTACGAAACGTTTACTTCCATCTGATAAGGTTATGATAGAGTCATTCTTGATGTAATTTCTCGGCAAGATGAGTACGTTTTGTTTGGACTTCAGAATGATATTTGCTTCAAATGTTACGTTTGGATATAGTTTTTGTGGAGCTTTCGTAAATTCCGCTTCTATCAAAAATGTTTTGTTTCGCTCATTCATGATAGAAGCGATTTTGCTAACCTTCGCTTCGAAATATTCGTTCTTATAAGCATCAAAAGTTATGGCAACTTTTTGACCTAATTGTACTTTGAAGATATCGTGTTCATCTACCTGCATTTCCAATTTGTAATTTTGCATGTTACCTAATGTCGCAATGGGCGTTTGTGGACTTACTAGTTCCCCTTTTTCTTTCAGCAGGCTAAAGATGGTGCCTTTTACCTTGCTTTTTAAGATGAAATCATCACTTTGTCTTGCCGAGATTTGTACATTTTTCTTGGTCTGCGCGGAACTAAAGTTGATTTGTCGCTTCAAGTCTTGGTAGCGTTGGTTGGCGGAAAGGTAGTTGGCTTTTGAACTTTGGTAATTGAGTTCTTTTTGTTCGAATTCAACACGTGTTCCCACTTGTTGGCCCCATAAGGCTTTTTGGCGCATAAATAGGCTAGAGTCTAGCTTCAATTTGGCTTTTGCGGTTTGTAAGAGCGCTTCTGCTTCAATGATTTTACCTTGATTATTCGCGGCATCATTGAAATTAGCGGCCAACTGGGCATTCTCCAAATTGAATTTTTGAGTTTCGTTGGACACGCGAAGTAGGGGAGTGCCCACCTCCACATTTTGACCTTCTGTAACGTATATTTCTTCGATAATTCCACTAACGGAGACGAATGCTTGGTATTGATCTGTTGATTTTACTGTGCCTGAGGCATAAATAGATTCGGTGATGTTACCCCTTGTAGGACTTATGCTTTCTTTCTTTTTTGAACAAGCGAAAAGACTTATTCCAATCAAAATGAGTAATGCGTTTGCTTTCATTTTGCTAAATTAAGCTTTTCACTCCATAGAAAAAATGATATTAGTCGCGAATGCAACGAACGCTAAATCCGGCATCTTTGTCGTTTGTGGAGGTAGTTGACCTTCCGCTCAAGGTAGGGATTACATACGCACGTGCATGGGTTGTAGAATAGGAGGTATTTGACCAATAATGGACCGTGCTCCCTCTTTCCCCAAGTGTCCCGGTAAGCCCCAAGAATCCCGCGGCATGCATTTTCAATTCCGAATTATATAGACTTGTTAAATTTGTGGCAGCTAATTCCACTGCTTGCCATTCTGCATAGGTAGGTAATCGCCATCCGCTACCTAATTCAATGGTACATGGATCATTTCCTGTCGCCCAATCAGTATTCACTTGCGCTTGAGCAGGCCAAGCAGATGAAGGCGTTCGAGAAGATGTATATTGGTACCCTTTTTTAGCCCCAAATTGCCAATACCAGCCTGCAGCTGCTTCAGTATTATCTGTAGAACTAGCCGGCGCACTAGCTGATCCTAAGTTTTGTAAAAGCCAACATTTATTTTCTCCCGTGATGGTCGAATAGGCCAAGTTATAAATGACCGTTTTCGCCACCGGTGCTACCCCTCTGCTTGTGATGTGATTAACCAATAAATTCGTACAAGGGGGTAATAGGTTGATTTTACCAGTACGTTCTACGCCATCCAGCGTTTCTTTCTTACCGGCCTTATTAATAAATTCTGCCCGAGTTGTTGTTAAGCGCCCTGAGGGAGTTATGGATTGCCCAAAACTAGCCGCACAATGTAAGAGTAAGATCCCGATAATTAGTCTAGTATTCATAATCAAATTGGATTCGATCACCTGCGATTAAGGTAAATCCACTATTGTTCGCAGGAATGTATGTAATTGTTCTTGTACTGACCGTATATGCTGTTTTATCAATACGTACACCATTGATAAACATTTGTACCTTACTATTTGCCACAGGCGTTTGGGTTAACGTAAAGCTCGTCTGTCCCACTGTTGCAAAAAATTGGTCGCTTTCATCCGTATCTGGCGCCGAAACGGTCCATGCAGAACCTACTACTTTTAACACATATCCCGCCGTACTCGGGCTTAAGGTTGTTACACCGCCTGTTCCATTACCAATGATCAGTGCCCCACTTGTCAATGTTGTTTGGCCTGTACCTCCTTGATCCACGCCGACCGTACCCGTAGAGCTTAGAATTTTTGAGGCATCTGAGAAAACAACTTTGGAAGCTGATAAGGTAGCATTCGTTAAGTTTCCCGTAACGGATAAGGTACCTCCAACACTGCTGTTTCCCGTACTTGTCACACTTGCAAAGGTTTTGGCCCCTGCGAATGTCTGCGCTCCTGAAGTCACAATACCCGGATTGGTAGCATCTGCAGGGCTAAGACTTAGGACATTATTGCTAATCGTCATACCATTGCTTGTACTTGTACCCACAGTCCCCACTGAAATGGCTGACGGCACTGTCGCTGTCCAGGCTGTTCCATTCCAAGTTAACACTTGTCCACTCGTATTGGGAACAATGGTTGAAATTGAATTTGCGCCATTTCCTATGACAACACCATTAGCTGGAATACTCGCTAGACCTGTTCCCCCTTGATCCACTCCAACCGTACCCGTGGAACTAAGGATTTTTGATGCATCCGAGAAAACAACTTTCGATGCAGTAAGGCTTGTATTTGATAAATTTCCCGTAACACTTAGGTTTCCTGAGCTGGTAATACTCGCAAAGGTTTTGGCACCCGCAAAGCTTTGTGCTCCTGTGGTGACGATACCGGGATTTGTCGCATCCGCCGGACTTAGACTTACGACGTTGTTACTTACCGTTAATCCATTGGCGGTACTACTTCCGATAGATCCTGCTGTGATGGCTGTAGGTACCGCAGCTACCCAAGTTGTCCCATTGTATGTCAGTACTTGCCCGTTGGTATTCGGTACAATCGTTGAAATATTTCCTGTGCCGTTTCCAATCACCACACCATTGGCTGCGATGGTGGCTAAACCTGTCCCCCCTTGACTAACGCTCACCGTACCCGATGAGCTCAGGTTTTTCGAGGCGTCCGAAAAAACAACCTTAGAAGCTGTTAATGCCGTGTTGCTCAAGTTTCCAGTCACGCTCAAGTTTCCACTTATGCTAGCATCTCCGGAACTGATAATACTTGAAAACGATTTAGTGCCAGCAAAACTTTGTGCTCCTGCCGTGATAATACCTGGATTTGTTGCATCCGCCGGACTTAAGCTAATTTCCCCACCGGCGGTAATTGTTAACCCTTTGGCTGTTGAACTTGCATTTACCGTGCCGAGTGTAACCGTCGGGGATGCGTTTTCCACACTCCAAGCACCCAAACGTGAAACCAATATTTGTCCGTTTGTTCCTGGGTTGATGGTCGAGAGGGCAGATGTTCCATTGCCGACGATAATTCCTCCACTTGTGAATGTGCTTGCGCCCGTTCCTCCTTGATCAACCCCAACCGTCCCTGTAGAACTTAGATTTTTCGAAGCATCCGTGAAAATTACTTTCGATGCGGTAAGGCTAGCATTAGATAAGTTACCCGCAACACTCATATTTCCAGCACTGGCAATGCTTGCAAAGGTTTTAGCCCCAGCAAATGTTTGGGAACTTGTCGTAATGATTCCCGGATTCGTGGCATCTGCGGGACTTAAACTTAACACGCTGTTTGTGATTGTTAAGCCATTCGCTGAACTACTTCCTACACTTCCAACCGTAACAGCAGTAGGTATCGCCGCTGTCCATGCGGTACCATTCCAAGTCAATACCTGTCCACTAGCACTGGGTACTATGGTATTGATTGCTCCTGTACCGTTTCCGATCATTACACCATTGGAGCTAATCGTAGATACTCCGGTGCCGCCCAAATTGACTGGTAGGCTTGCTGCTGAGACCAATAAATTATTCGCATCCGTCAGCACGACCTGACTCATCGTTGTTCCCGTCGTTTTTAATCCGGTAAATGCGCCAGTCGATGGGGTGGTCGAGCCAATGGGGGTATTCTGAATGCTTCCAGCCTGTATTGATCCAGCCGTATTGACCCGCGTAATATTCGCATTGCCTAATTGAATGCTGTTATCAGCATTAACAATAGCCCCCGAGCCGATAGCAATCGTATTGCTTAAATTTCCACTTCCTACGCCAGCACCTTGGCCAATCGCTGTATTCCCAATGCCTGAAATATTTAAGCTGAGGGCACCGGCTCCAATTCCCGTATTATTTGTTCCGCTGGTATTGGCTGTTAAACTTTGATAACCAATCGCCGTATTATTTGATCCAGTTGTATTGCTAGTAAATGCGCTTTTCCCGACTAAAGTATTGGCTTCAAGTCCACCACCACCATTACCTATCATCAAGTGATTGATTTTAAGGTCTTGAGCAAAGGTTTTGGCTCCAGCAATTGTTTGTGTTCCTGCCGTCACAACGCCGGGATTACTTGCGTCCGCTGGACTTAGTTTTAATTCTCCGCCTAAGAGTGTCATACCATTGGTGTTACCACTCGAATTCAGGCTTCCCACCGTCGTAGCAACCCCCAAAGTACTAATTGCATTTGCTGACCAAGTACTTCCGTTGGAGCTTAGAATATATCCAGCAGCTCCTGGGTTGATAAAACCGAGTGTGGTACCTCCCACAAGTAAAGCATTATTGGTTAAGTTGGTTACTCCTGTTCCACCGTTGGCGATAGGAAGACTGTTTGTGACTTTTGTACTTAAATCGATGCTACCGGCCAACATGGCATTGGTTACTTTGGATGCGCCTATGGTCGTAACACCCGTATTATTCATGGTGATATCTCCTGACAGATTTCGTTCCACAGCCGCATTACTCGCATTTCCGATCAGCACTTTTCCATCATTTAAAATCGTACCAGCCAGAGTTGTATTCGACAAAGGGATTTCAGATACATTGGAAATACGACCTTTAGCATCCACTGTAATTTGTGGTATTAAGGCATTACTTCCATATACACCTGCCGTAACGGTGGTATTGGCTAAAGTCGTGCTTATCGCTCCTGTTCCTGATCCGCTTACATCTCCACTGAGTGTGATGGTTTGATCTCCCGTATTTGTTCCCGATATATTCGCATCCGCAGCCACGGTTAAGGTCTTCGAGGTCGTTCCGCCTGCAATGGTAAACCCTGTCAAGCTGCTTGTTAATTGTAGACCATTAATGCTCTTATTCGTTAATGCTTCACTTCCATTTAGGGTCGCTAATGTACCCGTACTTGGAAGTGTTAGATTCGTTTGAGTAATGGTATTTAATGTCAATGCATTTGCTCCGCTCGTTGTCAAATTGCCCCCTAAAGTAATGGTCTTGCCCGTGTTATTTACTCCAGTTCCCCCTTTTGCTCCTGAGATGGTTCCCGTTATTTTGTCATCAGTAACGGATCCTGAAGCTAATTTTGCATTATTGATCGCGGCATTCGAAATGACAGGATTGCTAGCTGTTGAACTAGGACCTGCCAAATCCCCTGCTAATTGGATTTTACCTAATACAAGGTTTGTCGCTTCCGGAGTTGCGTTTCCTACCAGAATATCTACATAGCCCTTGTTGGCTACATCGGAAGATGCTGTAGGCGCGTCAGTTAGTTGGATTTTTGTGCCGGTCGGGAAGACTAAATTTCCTCCCATGGTTGAGCCTGTCAATTTCACATACCTGGCATCCAGGGCTGCTTGACTCGTTGTGATTTCATTCCAAATACTTCCATCGTAAATGAACGCTCGCCCATTGTTGGTTGCAGTTGGATCTGTTGAGACAATGTATACATCACTATTTATGGGGGAACTGACTACGGGTGAAAAATTACCCCCATTGTAGATTCCCGTGTATGTTGTTCCAAATCGAAGTGCGATGTTGCCATTTGCATCAGGCAAATAGCCATTTACTTTCTGAACAGCTCCTGTAATATCGCTTACGGGAATGGAAGATACTGTAGAAAATGGATTTCCTGCTTTCACATAGCCCGTTGTTAAGCTAGCGGTTCCTAATCCACCATTGCTTGTTGCTAGAATGGCATTGCCGCCGATCGTTCCATTTAATAAAACATTGCTCAGGGTTGCGCCTGTCGTTCTTACAACATTTCCTGTTCCTGAAGTTGAAATCTCCGATGGAGTTGCCGCACTTACCCCAAAATTTCCAATTAATTTATTGGGATTTATCGTCTGAAAATTCGCTAGGGAAATGGTTTGATTCGCTAATTTATTCTCGACATAAATTTTTACGGCATGTTGTGTAGGGAATTCAATCGAGCTATTCGCATCGATGCTTCCATCTGATTTATTGGCTGTGTTTTCTTTCAGGTTTAATGCGGACTGTGTGGCTGTTCCAACATTGCCTGCTGCTGAGGCGTCGACATAACTTTTGACTGCTTTTTGACTTGGATATAATTGATCGCTTGGAGTGGTATTACCTAAGTCGGTAGCAATAGATTTATTGTTACTCAATTCTGCACCCACAACATCTGCCACAGGAATCGTTGGATTACTCGTCATCGCCGCACTTCCGTTGCCTTTAATATATCCTGTCAGGGTTCCATTTACACCTGTTCCTCCATGCGTTGAAGTAATGATTCCCGTTACGTTCACTGCATTTCCGGGAATATTTCCGCTTACCTTCGAACCATCTATTCCAACAATCTTGGCATTTGTTACAGCTAGGTCAGCTATCTTATTGCTACTAATGCTATTGTCTGTGATGATAGGTGCACTTGCTGAGGAGCCTGTTCCTGCCAAATCCCCCCCTAATTTTATTTTTCCAAAAACACTTGCTGTGGCATCGGGTATGGTCCCTTGCGCAATTTGGTTATCTACATAATTCTTTACGGCGGATACACTGGGGTACTTGGTGCCTGATGGCGCATCTGCTGCAATATCACTACTTTTATTTGTAATGGCTTCTGCTCCATTGATGTCTGCTACCGGAATCGTACTGACTGCTTGCATGGCAGCAGTACCAAATCCTTTTACATAGCCGGTCAACGTTCCCGCTACGCCCGTACCGCCATGCGTGGGTAAGACCGTACCTGATACATTCGAAGCTTCTCCGCTTATATTTCCATTGACCTTGCTTCCTGCAACTCCTGCAATTTTTACATCTGTAATTGCTGCATCTGCTACCTTGCTCGTATTGATCGCATTATCCCGAATAATCGGGTTTTCAGCCGTACTCGTTCCTGCGGCTAAATCACCTCCCAAACGAACAATACCCTTGTCGGTCAAACTGGCATCTTGAATGACCACTCCACCAACGCGAGTGTCTACATACTGTTTTACGGCATTTTGCGTGGGATACATGGTATCACTCGTACCTAATGAGGTAGATGTGGATTTATTGGCTACATTTTCTTTTGACGACAGTTCCTGTTGGACGAACGATGTCGTTGCTAATTGATCTGTATTCGTGCCAACTATTTGTCTTACCCCAATAGTCCCCGTTGGTAGCGAAGGAGTTCCCGAAAATATGGGAGATATTTTATCTGCTTTTGCGTTTAAATCTGCAACTAATGCAATCCCTTGCGTCGCTTGATCTACATAGGTTTTCACGGCACGTGCGCTTGGGAATTTGATGTCTGATGTTCCATCAGTAGAGATACTCAAGGTTTTATTACTGGTATTTTCCTTTAAGGCTAAACCTGGCACTGTTGGGTTACTTGCCGTTCCTGCTAAATCACCAGCTAATTGAATTTTCCCTGCCGCTAATGTTGTTGCATCAGGTGTTCCTGAGACGGTTACGGTCGAAATAACTTGGTCTACATAGGTTTTTACTGCCCGCTGACTTGGGTATAATTGATTACTCGGATTCGTATTGCCCAAATCCGTTGCGGCCGACTTATTTCCCAGGGATTCGAACGAACCACCCAAACTATTGATTTGATTAACAAGTGTCGTTTGATTCTGATTGATTTGATTGTTTTGTTGGTCGATGCGTGCGCTCAGATTTTGCGTTATCAGAATCGTTTCATTTAATCGTTTGCCTTGTTCGTCAACTTTGGTTTCGAGCGCTATTTGTTGATTCTTGATTAAGGAAAATGTATTTAAATTCTCTGTTTGGTTATCTGTAATCCTTTTCTCTAAAGGCTTCAAATCATTCGCGATTAAATAGCCCGCATCATTCGTGAAGTGCGAAACAGCTTTCGGGGCATTATTGACGTTTTTATATTCCACTGCATCTGCATAGAGTGCATATGGACTGTATAAAAGGGTCTGATTACTTACCTCCAGAAAATTGGCTTGTCCATCGATTTTGACAGCAACAACGAGAACCTTATTTTGGCCGCTCCATACCAACTGGTCAAAATTTGCGCCAGAAGATTTTATGCCCTTCCCAATCGTTAAAGTGATTAAGCCAAACTCATCCGTCTGGGTCGTATGTAATTCCTCAAAATCAATTGAATTATTCGTTTTTAAGGTAAATCGAATGGTAACAGGCTTGTTTTGAAGTGCTTGCCCTTGGATAAAAGTTCCTGGAATTTGATACGGACTGGGATCTTGAATAACAGCCTGGTATTGGATTCCTTTGGTTTGCGCAAAACTGAGGAATGCAAGCGGGATGAACAGGAGTGTTAATAGATATCTTTTCATCGGATTTATTTTGTTAGTGGTTGTATGGTGATTCCAAAGAGTATACTCGTGGGACTGATTGCTAAGCTCGTACCTTGTGATTGTTTTGGAGATAGACTAGAAGCCTGCCGATAGGCAATGGATATGCGAATATTTTCCGCGATCGTTTGTTGGACCCCAATCTGATACCCCCCCAAGCCTAAGATTCCATTAAATTGTACGTCATCTTTCAAATCCATGAATCGATTGTTGACCCATTGATTTCCATGAAGCAATTGTGCGAATTGTAAAAGTCCGGAAGCTTGAATACGTAAGCCTTTGTAGACTTGTTGCGTGTATTGAAGGGATGGACTTATTCCGATGTAATCTGTTTGGTAACTATAGGATACATTGACAGCATCTCCTACCGCATTGTATTGATTGATATTCAACTCTACTCCCCATTGAATTTTACCCAGGAGCTTGGCTAATGTCGGGTGTTGATTGAAGAAAATTACCTTCGGGCTTGATTTCAACAACAAAGCTGTCGTATCGACTAATTTTCGCTGGTATTGGACGGAATAAATGTTTCCTGAGCCTTTTTTAATGCCCGTAATGGTATTGCCCGAATTGTTTTTAAAATCAAAAGCAGTAAGATTAGTCCCAGCTTGAAAGCTCCATTGTTGGGCTGTAGCGGTATAGGAAATGAGAAGAAAAAATAGCCATATAGCTAAGATTCCCTTCATCGCCTTGGCGATTAGGTGTGCAAACATATTGAATTAGAACTAGATTATCATGCAAAGTAGGAAATTCAAACGGGAATAAATATTAGAAAACTGATAATCTATTGCTTTATGCAGATGCATTGCGTTATTTTAAAGAAAAGATGTGATTATGAGAATAACAAGAGTCGCCAACTATCAAGAATTGAGTGCATTAGCAGCGAAACATATTATTGAAGAAGTAAAAGCGAAACCCAATTTGCTATTTTGTGCAGCCACGGGAGGATCTCCCACAGGGATGTATGCAGAAATGCAAAAAGAGAAAGATGTTTTTAGTCAAATGCGTGTCATCAAAATGGATGAATGGGGGATTATTCCTTCTTCACATCCGGATTCCTGTGAATCCTATCTGCAAAAACATTTATTGGGTCCCTTGGAAATACCCAAGGACCGTTATGTAACATTTGACCCGAATTCGGATGCTGCTGCGGCTGAAATCCAACGCATCGAATCCTACATTCAGGCAAATAGTCCCATGGACATTTGTATCCTCGGTTTGGGTAAAAACGGCCACATCGCATTCAATGAACCAGCGGCTTATTTACAACCTGGATTTCATCAAGCGATTTTGGCTGAATCAACGATTCAACATGACCCTGCCTTATCCCAAGGTATTGTGCCTGCTTTCGGTTGGTGCGTAGGAATGCAAGGGATTTTGCAATCAAAAAAAATCATTTTCCTGGTGACGGGGAAAGGGAAGGAAGCGGCTTTAAAACAAATTATGACCCAACAAATTAGTACGGATTGTCCGGCTTCATTTCTTTGGTTGCACCCGAATGTTGAATTGATCACGGATTATCAATAATTGAGCATGAATAAAGTTTTCAATACCGCCAAAGACGCGATCCGCGATTTACATGCGGGTTCGAGCATCCTCATGGGTGGTTTCGGATTAACAGGTGTGCCTGAAAACTTAATCAATGCCCTCGTTGACCAAGGAACTTCTGGAATTACTTGTATTTCGAATGAGGCAGGTCTTGCCAATTTTGGCATTGGCCGATTACTCGGTCAAAAACAAATTTCGAAAATGATTTGCTCCTATATTGGGGAGAATCACCTCTTTGAGGAATTAATCATCAGCGGTCATTTGGCCGTTGAATTGGTTCCGCAAGGTACCTTGGCTGAGCGCATACGTTGCGGAGGCGCTGGTATACCTGCTTTTTATACGCCCGCAGGAGTCGGAACCGAAGTGGCTGAAGGAAAAGAAACGCGTGAATTTGCTGGGAAAAAGTATTTGTTAGAATCGGCTATCACAGCGGATTTTGCCTTTGTAAAAGCTTGGAAAGGGGATACAGAGGGTAATTTAATCTATAAAGGTACTTCGCAAAATTTCAATCCCATCGTGGCCATGGCGGGTAAGATCACCATCGCCGAAGTGGAAGAATTAGTGCCTGCGGGGACTTTGGACCCCAACCAGATTCATACGCCCGGAATCTATGTTCACCGGATTTTTCAAGGTAAGGATTACGAAAAGCCCATTGAACATTTGACGCATCTGCTGGATGCGGAGGAAATCAAGGAGTTAAGTTCGGAGGATCTTAAGAAAGAAATCATCGGAAAGCGATTAGCGCTTGAAATCAAGGATGGCGATTATGTGAATTTGGGCATCGGAATCCCAACGCGCGTTGCGAATCATATACCCAAAGGGATGAAAGTAGTCTTGCAATCTGAAAATGGTTTATTGGGCATTGGTCCTTTTCCTAAAGAGGGGCATGAGGATGCTGATTACATCAATGCAAGCAAGCAAACCATCACGGTTGCTCCGGGCGGTTCGGTTTTTGGTTCAGATCAAAGTTTTGCCATGATTCGGGGAAAGCACATCGATGTGACGATACTGGGTGGTATGCAGGTTTCAGAACGAGGGGATTTGGCCAACTGGAAAGTACCAGGTAAAATGGTGAAAGGCATGGGTGGTGCGATGGATTTAGTTGCATCCGCCGATAAAGTAATTGTCGCCATGTTGCAAACAACTTCCTCCGGCAAATCTAAATTAGTTAGTACCTGCGATTTGCCTTTAACGGGAGTTCGTTGTGTGACGCGCGTAATTACGGAATTGGGGGTTTACGATATTTTGCCTACAGGTGGGTTTCGCTTGGTCGAACGAGCGCCCGATGTAACTATAGATCAAATACGTGCTGCAACAAGCGGAAAATTAATTATAGCCGATATTATTCCCGTGATGCCTATTCGTTAATCGCGAAAAGGGCTTCGCTCGATCCATTTGACCTCTGGCTCCAGGAGTTTGAAGAAAAAGCTGAGATATCGGTTGATGAACTTATTTTGATGTTGCATCCATCCATACAATTGTTCAGGTTTTGCACCTACGGAACTTTTAATTTCAAGCGCAGTTCTGCCAAAGTTGATCCGCTTAAACCCATTATGAATGCCACATCCTATCATGTCATATAGCATGTTGAGGTATAGCATTTTTTCACGTTGAACTTTTTCATCGTACCCTAGAAAATAGGTTTCCAGAATTTCGTCGTGGTGAATAAGCGTATTAAAACCAATTAATTGATTGTTTTCGAAATAGGCAAAGAAACGGAATGAATCCCCCAATTCCTTTTTAAGTAAATGGAAGTGGTTTTTCGCTAAAAAAAATGTGTTAAATGGCGCGTGGTCAGCCACGTGTTTATACAAATCGTATATTTCATCAGACCATTTCTCAATTTCCTCGAGTGATAATTGGCGTTTTTCTAGGCCGTCAGCTTTTTTTCTAGCTCTTTTATATTGATCGCGGTATTTTTTTGTTAGCGCAAGCACGTAGTCAGCTTCCTGTTTCCACTCTGATCGAAGATTGAAAAACATATTTGGCTGAGAGCTGAATTCCAAGCTTTTTTCAAAAACTGGTAAATGAAACATCGACCGATCTTGATTTTCAAAATCTTTGAAAATGGTATGGTGTGGTGCTGGGCTAAGCGTAGCTAAATAGTGCTTGAGCGTTATTAAAACGGCTGATTTGTCGGCCTTTGTACTAAATGAAATGGCATGTTGGCCAGTTAACATATTATTCCCTAGAATCATCAATCGCGAAGAAAACCGCTTGAATAAAAAATTTCGTACGCTACTCAAAATTCCGTGATCTCGACTCCCAAATCCCGCTAGTTGGCCTAAATCAATGTGCTGCAACATCGCTGTAGCTACCAATTCCTGTTGCTGATAAATACCAATAAATTCGCAGTTGATATTAGCTGGAGCGGAATTTTCCAATACGCGCAAGTAGGCGGATTGCAGGAATAGGCTTTGATTGGATACTTGATCCCATTCGTTGGGAAGCGAAGCAGTTGATGTGAATAAGCGGTATGTGTAGTTCAAATAGTAAGTCTTTCGGTTGTATAACCGAGATGTTGGTGTTTTTGTTCCCTTGGGATTTAGGTAGAGACGCGATACTTCGCGTCTTAAATTATTAACCTTGTTTTTTTGAAAATTAAATAGACGCGAAGTATCGCGTCTCTACAGGATATAATCGATTCATATGGTTTCACTGGGAATCGAGTCGAGCGCGACCCCGGCCGTATCAAGCGCTTATGAAACGGACTAATGTCTATCGTCTAACGTCCAATGTCCAAAGTCTAACGTCTAACGTCTATCTTCGTGTGGCCCCGCCGGGAATCGAACCCGGATCTAGCGTTTAGGAAACGCCTATTCTATCCGTTGAACTACAGCGCCAAAATTCTTAGTTCTTAACTCTTAACTCTTAACTCTTACCTCTTAACTCTTACCTCTTAACTCTCCTCCGGTACCACCCCATCATTGTATCCCATCAAGTGGTTGGTATCCAGCCAGTTCGGGAATATTTGGAAGTGTTTTTCTTTAATGATATCCATGACCATTTCACGTAATTCAGCCAAATTGGAACGTTGTTCCGCCGAAATAAATACGGTCTTTGGGGTATTTGTCTGCCAATGCGATTGCTTCAAGAAACGTGTGACACGTTCCATTTTAGTTAATTCCGGATTCCCATCTTCATCGACCGCCGCACCTTCAAAAAATACGTCTTCTACATTATACAAGTCAATCTTGTTGAAAACGAGGATCGTAGGTTTATCCCCAGCTCCCATTTCATTCAAAATGCCTTGTACCACTTCGATTTGTTCTTCAAAGTTGGGGTGTGAAATATCCACAACGTGTAATAACACATCTGCCTCACGAACCTCATCTAAGGTCGACTTAAATGACTCGATTAATAGGGTAGGGAGTTTGCGAATGAATCCTACGGTATCCGTTAATAAAAAAGGAATACCATCCCAAACCACCTTACGAACTGTAGAGTCGACGGTCGCAAATAATTTGTTCTCTGCAAAAACATCGGCTTTGGCCAACTTAGTCATCAACGTTGATTTACCTACGTTGGTATAGCCCACCAACGAAACGCGCACCATGCGGTCGCGATTCTTGCGTTGCGTGAATGATTGTTTATCAATTGCGGCCAACTTATCCTTCAAGAATGAAATACGATCATTCGCAATCCGACGGTCAGTTTCCAATTCTTTTTCCCCTGGACCACGCATACCCACTCCACCACGTTGTTTGGATAAGTGAGACCACATACGTGTTAAGCGGGGTAGCATGTATTGGTATTGAGCCAGCTCCACTTGTGTTCGTGCTTGAACCGTCTGTGCCCGTTGGGCAAATATGTTGAGAATCAACAAACTTCGGTCCAGGACTTTGATTTCTTTGCCCAACAACGAAATCGTTAATTCGATGTTACGCACTTGCGAAGGACTTAAGTCATCATCAAAAATCATGATGTCCACATCTTTGGCAATGACGTAAGCAATGATATCATCTAATTTACCTTTACCCACATAAGTACGATTATCGGGTTTGGCTAAGTTTTGTGTAAAACTTGCCAAGGTCACGACACCTGAGGTAGATGCCAAGAAGGCTAATTCAGCCAAATATTCTGCTGTTTGTACCGCATTTTGTTTTTGCGTTGTCACAGCAACGAGTACCGCTGTTTCTTGTTCTTCTCCCGTACTAAATCCTAGTTCTTCTCTCATATCTGATGCTAAAAAAAGCCTTCCTGTTAAGAAAGGCTTTTCATGCGAATAAAGTTCAATTTATAAACTTTGAATCAATTTCATGTTCAAAGTTACATAATCATCGTTTTTGCCTTCTTTTGCTAATGCGATCGATTTCTCAGCACTTGCTTTCGCTGCTGCTTTATCGCCCAACTTCGCTTGTATTTTGGCTTGTAAGTGCAAAACCCAGTAGGCTGAAGGATTAGCTGCAACTGCTTTTCCTACCCATTCCAAGGCTTTCTTTAAATCACGGCCCGTCTCATAGTAGTATGAAGCCGATTCGAAATAAGGACGTGTATCTGCTGCCATCGCTTTTTCAATCGAAGCTGCGATTTTAGAATCAATCTCTGTTTCAATAGGTACCGAAACCGCTACCTTCTCCCAGGAGATCACCAAATCCATTTTGTTGGCCATTACATTCGCAAATTGAATGGAAAAGGACTCAACAGATTGAGCTAAGGTTGTTGTTGCCAACTTCACCTTCAATACATCCTCCGAAGAATTGTAATTAAAGACACCATTGGTGCCTTTATTAAAGATGATTTCCCAAGAAAATTGAGAAGGTATTGTTAACAATTGGTATGTTCCAGCCTTTAATGCTTGGCCAGCGATTTTTACATCTTCGCCAAAAGTAATACTGGTAGGTGAATTAGCACCTGTGCGCCATAATTTTCCAAAAGGAACCACATCACCAAATATCTTACGGCCTTTGATAACAGGACGTGAATATTTGACTTCCACGGCTGATAAAGAGAAGTCTTGCTTGATGCTTTGTCCAGGACTAGGCGCAGGCGTTTTTATGCCTTGGGCGAAAGCACCTGTGGAAAGAACCCATAAAACCATTAACAATACTTTTTTCATCTTGCTTAAGCGGATAATGCTTCTGCTCCACCGACGATCTCAAGGATTTCCTTCGTAATGGCTGCTTGGCGTGAACGGTTATACTCTAATTTCAATGCCTTAATTAATTCGCCAGCGTTATCTGTTGCTTTATCCATCGCCGTCATACGAGCTCCATGTTCAGAAGAATTGGATTCTAACAAAGCGCGGAAAATAGATAACTTGATTGACTTGGGAATTAATTCAGAAATAATTTTCTCTTCTGATGGCTCAAAGATGTAATCAACAGCACTTGCCTTTTCGCCAGATTCAGCTGCTACCAAAGGAAGCAATTGTTCTGTTTGAATGATCTGTGTTGCCACGTTCTTTGAGTAGTTGAAGATTACTTCGACAACATCAAATTTTTTCTCCGTGAATGATGTTAATACTGCATCACCGATTTCACGCACGTTATTGAAGTTCAAACGTGTGAAAATATCCGTATGTGCTTCATTTACGTTGTAGCCCCGACGAGAAAGGTATTCTGCACCTTTTTTGCCTAATGATAAAATCTCCACTTGGCCTGCTGCATGCAAGTCGGCATATTTCTCTTGAACTAAAGCCATCGTCGCTTTTCCTACGTTCGCATTAAATGCACCGCAAAGGCCACGATCCGATGTTACGACAATGATTAATGCACGCTTGATTTCACGAACCTCTGTGAAAGGATTTTCTGCGCCGGCTTCTGTTTGAGCTGAAACCGTTGCAATCATTTCCGCTAATTTCTTAGCATATGGGCGCATTTGGTGGATGGCATCCTGTGCACGACGCAACTTCGCTGCCGAAACCATTTTCATGGCCTTGGTGATTTGTTGCGTCGAGTTAACGGATACAATTCTATTTCTTACTTCTTTTAGGGAAGCCATAGTATTCTAATTTTATGCTTTGTACTTAGCTGCTACTTCATTACCCACACGCTTCAATGTCGACGTTAAGGTATCATCGTATTTCCCTTGACCTAATGCTACTAAAGTTGCATTTTCTGTCGCACGTAATACTTGAATGAAATCTTGTTCGAATTCACGAACTTTTTCCACAGGTACATTATCTAAATTACCTGTAGTTGCTAAATAAATCATCGCAACTTGCTCCTCCACCGGTTGTGGTGCGAATTGTGGTTGCTTCAACATCTCTAAGTTACGACGACCACGATCGATTGTTAATTTCGTCGATGCATCTAAATCAGAACCAAACTTCGCGAAAGCTTCTAACTCACGGAATTGTGCTTGATCTAATTTCAATGTACCTGCTACTTTCTTCATCGACTTGATCTGTGCATTACCACCTACACGAGATACTGAGATACCTACGTTAATCGCTGGACGAATACCTGCGTTAAACAAGTTCGTTTCCAAGAAGATTTGACCATCGGTAATCGAAATTACGTTGGTAGGGATGTAAGCAGATACGTCACCCGCTTGTGTTTCAATGATTGGAAGGGCTGTTAAGCTACCACCACCTTTCACGATACCTTTGATTGACTCGGGTAAGTCATTCATGTTACGCGCGATTTCATCCGAGTTATTGATTTTCGCCGCACGCTCCAATAAACGAGAGTGTAGGTAGAAAACGTCACCTGGATACGCCTCACGTCCTGGTGGACGACGTAACAATAAAGAAACTTCACGGTATGCTACCGCTTGTTTTGATAAGTCATCATAAACTACTAATGCTGGACGACCTGTATCACGGAAGAATTCGCCAATCGCCGCACCGGTAAATGGCGCGTAGAATTGCATAGGAGCAGGATCTGCAGCTGTCGCCGAAACGATTACTGTGTATTCCATCGCACCTGCTTTACGTAAAGTTTGCTCAACTTGCTTCACAGTTGAAGCTTTTTGACCAATCGCTACATAAATACAGAATACTGGCTCTCCTTTATCGTAGAATTCTTTTTGATTAATGATTGTATCGATACAAACAGCTGTTTTACCTGTTTGACGGTCACCGATCACCAACTCACGTTGGCCACGACCTACTGGAATCATCGCATCAATTGCTTTGATACCTGATTGTAAAGGTTCTGTTACCGGTTGACGGAAAATAACTCCTGGTGCTTTACGCTCCAAAGGCATTTCGTATAAAGTACCAGCGATAGGGCCATTGCCATCGATAGGTTCACCTAATGTGTTTACAACACGTCCTAAGATACCATCACCAACCTTTACAGAGGCAATTAAATTGGTACGCTTAACGGTATCGCCTTCTTTGATTTGGCTTGAGTCACCTAAAAGTACAGCTCCTACGTTGTCCTCCTCTAAGTTCAAGGCTAAGGCTTTCAAACCGTTTTCAAAAACGATCAATTCACCTGCTTGTACGTTCGAAAGTCCGTAAATACGAGCCACACCATCACCCACTTGGAGTACAGTGCCTATTTCTTCTAATTCTGCTTGAGTTTTCGCTTGAGATAATTGTTCTCTCAAAATTGCCGAAACCTCATCTGGTCTTACTGATGCCATACTAAAGTTTTATGAAGAGTTTAATTTTTTACTATATAATTTCGGGTGCAAAATTAGCTAGGAAATTTCAATATTCCCATAACTTCATTAAAAAATGAGCCTAATCATAAGACTTTTTTTAGATTCAAGAATTCGTAGATAATTTAGCCCTGTTAAATGCCGTTAATTTTGTTGAGTGAGCCACAATTTTCGTGTATCTTCGAAACTTTAATTTGATTTAACAACATAACTATGCAATTATCATTCATTCGTGTTGCGCTGTTTGCCGGCATTTCATGTTTAACTTTTGGGTCTTTCGCCCAATCAAAACCGAAAACGAAACCAAAGCTTACGGTTTCAGTTACAAAAGTTCCTGTCAAGCCATTCAATTCTTCGATTGACTCCGTTTCATATGCGGTGGGTGTTCTCGTAGCGCAAAATTTCAAGTCGCAAAATGTGACCTTGAATCCTGAGATGGTTGCCAAAGGCTTTGCGTCTGTTACCTCGGGTGGAACCTTGTTAATCAACGAACAAGAGTGTCAAAGCGTTATGAATAACTTCATGATGAAAAACCAACAAGCGCAAATGGCTGAACAAGCGAAGCAGCATGAGCCCAATCGCATCGCAGGGGAGAAGTTCTTAGCTGAAAATAAAACGAAGGATTCTGTCATTACGACAGCCTCAGGCTTGCAATATAAAGTAATCAAAATGGGCGATGGTCCTAAGCCTAAAGCTTCCGACAAGGTAAAAACACATTACCATGGAACATTGATCGATGGTACCGTGTTTGACTCATCGGTACAACGAGGTGAACCGGTTTCATTCCCTGTTTCAGGTGTTATCCCAGGTTGGGTTGAAGCACTTCAATTAATGCCTGTAGGTTCTAAGTTTAAATTATTCATCCCGCAAGAATTAGCCTATGGTATTCGTGGAGGTGGACAAACCATCAAACCTTACTCTGCTTTGGTGTTTGAGGTTGAGTTATTAGCGATCGAAAAAGAATAATATGAAAAGGATACTTCCGATTTTAATTCCACTTTCTCTCTTGGTTGTCGTTTTCTTGCATGGGAAAACGCAAGGTAAATTGGAGGTGGCTACTTACCAACAAGGTGATTTGCAACCGACCGATACCCAACGGAAGGTGGAGCGATTGGTTTTTGGCATTTTGAGCAATTACCATTATCGGAAAGTTCCTGTGAACGATTCTTTGTCTTCCAAGATTTTTGATGCCTATTTGAAGAATTTGGACCCTAATAAGGTTTATTTCCTGGCATCGGATATCGAAGAGGTTGAGAAATATCGTTTCACGATTGATGAGCAATTGAATCTCGGTGATTTAACCTCTGCGTTTCAGATCTATAATCTGTATCAAAAGCGGATGATGGAGCGTTTCGCTTATGTCGATAAAATCATCAAACAACCGATGGATTTTACGATCGAGGAGACCTATCAGCCAGATCGCGAAAAAGCGGCCTGGGCAAATTCAAGCGCTGACTTGGATGACTATTGGCGCAAAGACGTAAAACGTCAATTGCTCGATTGGAAAATTGGGGGTAAAGCAGATACCACGGCTGTTCGCGAATTGAATGATCGTTACAAGCGTTCTGCCAAATACATGGCTCGTACGCGTGCTGAAGATGTTTTTCAGGTATTTATGAATGCATATACAGAAAGCATTGATCCGCATACTTCCTATATGATTCCCAAAGCTGCTCAGGAGTTTAACAAAGATATGGCCCAAAGTTTTGAGGGTATCGGTGCGACGCTTCGTTTAGAAGGGGATTATGTGACGATTCAAGATTTAGTTCCTGGTGGGCCTGCTTTCCGTTCCAAGCAAATTAATCCCAAAGATCGCATCGTCGGTGTAGCCCAAGGGGATGAGGGTGCTTTTGTGGATGTAATTGGTTGGTTTACGGATGATGCCGTCAAATTAATCCGTGGTCCGAAAGGAACGGTTGTTCGATTGAAGATTTTGCCTGGCTCGGGTGTGACGGGTTCTCCAACTACGGAAGTTCGCATCGTGCGTGAAAAAATCAAACTTGAAGAACAAACGGCTAAAAAAGAAATTTTGAATTTCAAGCAAGGAGCTTCAACGTATAAATTGGGATTGATTACGATTCCGATGTTCTACCGTGATTTTGAAGGCGCTCGTAAACGGGAGGCTGATTTTAAGTCAACTTCAGCTGATGTTCGTAAATTCTTGAATGAATTCAAGCAAGAAGGTATTGATGGTCTCGTGATTGATTTGCGAAACAATGGTGGAGGATCTTTGATCGAAGCGGTTGAATTAACAGGTTTGTTTATACCGAAAGGACCTGTCGTACAGCGCAAGCAATCGGACGGGAAGATATCCCAAGAAATTGATCGCGATCCAGCACAGGTATATGATGGTCCTATGGCGATTATGATTAACCGTTTCTCTGCCTCGGCGTCGGAAATTTTTGCTGCAGCGATTCAAGATTACAAACGTGGTATTATTGTAGGAGAGCAATCGTATGGGAAGGGAACTGTGCAGTCGGTGATTGACCTGGATAATTACATGGCGAACGAAAAGGATCCCGTAGGCCAATTGAAAATTACCTTGGAGAAATTCTACCGTGTGAATGGTTCGTCGACACAGCACAAAGGTGTGAGTCCTGATTTTGCCCTGCCTTCAGCCTTTTCTGCTGAAGAGTTTGGTGAAAGCTCTCAACCTTCTGCTTTGCCTTGGGATATGATTCCTACGACAGCCTATACGCCTACTAACAATATTGTTGCGCAAGCATTAGTCCAATTGCAAGCCGCTTTCCAAACACGTTTGAAGACAAAACCTGATTTGATTAAGTTGAAGCAGGATTTTGAGCGTTGGAAAAAGATCAAGGAGCAAAATTCAATTTCCTTGAATATGGAAAAACGTAAAAAAGAATTGGACGAGCAAAAGAAAAAGCCGGATGAGTCTCAAGCTGTCATGGATGCTTTAGGTGCGACGGATGAAACGCCTGCCGACAAAGACAAAAAAGAAAAAGCGGCTGATAAGCATGCAAAAGATGCCTATTTGAAAGAAACCCAACAAATTTTGTCGGATTGGATTTCAAGTGGTTCACATAAAATTGCGAAGGTAAAATGATCGACTTAGCTGTCATCTTGGAAAATGCAAAACCGATCGTACGCGAGACGGGAGTTTGGATTCAATCCATGGTGAACAACATCGGCGAGTCGGACATCCAATACAAGGGTACAAACGATTTGGTTTCCTTTGTGGATCAAACGGCTGAAACTCGGTTGAAAGCAGGTCTTACTGCTATATTCCCAGAAGCGGGTTTTGTAGCTGAAGAATCAGCTTCGGATTACAGTGAAGTAGGGGATGGTTATTACTGGGTGATTGATCCCTTGGATGGCACCACGAATTTCTTGCACCAATTGCCAATTTATGCCGTTTCCGTTGGATTGATATACCAGAAACAGCCGATTTTGGGATTAATCTATGAGCCCAACCGCGATGAATTATTTTATGCGGCGAAAGGACTAGGAGCATTTATGAATGAGCGGACGATTCAGGTGTCCCAACAAGCCTTTATGAGTAAGAGTTTGTTGGCGACCGGATTTCCCTATTATGATTTCTCCTACCAGGATCGATATTTGGCTTTGTTGAAGGAATTGATGCGCACTTCGCATGGTTTGCGCCGGATGGGTGCAGCAGCGATTGATTTGGCCTACACGGCTTGTGGTCGATTTGAAGGATTTTTTGAGGCAAATTTGAAGCCTTGGGATGTTGCTGCGGGCAAGATTATTATTGAAGAAGCGGGAGGACGCGTCAGCAATTTTAGTGGGGGAGATGCCGTGATTTTCGAAGGGGAAATCATTGGGGCTGGTCCAATATTTGATGAATTTTTAGGAACTTTACAGGCCAAATGGTTTGTTGATTAAGCATGGAACAAATAATCATCTTCTTGATTTTTGCCGCTGCGCTCTTCTATTTAGGTAGATTGGTGTATCAACAATTTTGGGGTAAAACGGCGGGTCAATGCGCCAAAGGTTGCGGAACTTGCGCAGCCAGCTCACTCGATAAAATCGAAACCATTGAAAGATAAGGAAAGCGGAAAAATTGTTGATTTGCAGATTATCCGACGGATTTATGGCTTCATTAAGCCCTATAAATTTCGGTTCTGGTTTCTCGTGGCACTTATTCTGTGCATGGCGGGTGTATCGCCTGTGATTCCCTTGATGATTCGGTATACGCTTGACCATTTTGTGAGTTTAGACAAAATGGCCGAATTGTTGCGCATGTTTTTCATCATGATTGCGGTGCTTTTTGCCCAAACGGGTTTGCAATTTTCCACCAGTTATCTAGCAGGATATTTAGGCCAAACCGTCATCCGCGATATCCGTGTTCAACTTTATGCGAAAATCGTAGATTTGAAATTAGCGTTTTTTGATGCGACGCCGATTGGCCGACTGGTTACTCGGACGGTTTCTGATATCGAGACCTTGAATGATGTATTTTCAGAAGGTTTGGCATCCATTGCTGGGGATTTGTTGCAATTATTTTTGATTATCGGTGTTATGTTTTACACCGATTGGCGCTTAACCTTGGTGATTTTAGCGACGGTTCCCTTCATGGTTTTTTCGACCTATGTGTTTAAAGAATACATCAAGAAATCCTTTAATGAGGTGCGTGTGGCTGTGGCGAATTTAAATTCCTTTGTGCAAGAGCATATTTCGGGGATGATGATTGTGCAATTATTCCATGCCGAAAAGCGGGAATTGGCGAAATTCAACAAAATTAATGAGGATCACCGCGATGCGAATATTCGTGGCATATTGGCCTATTCGGTTTATTTTCCAGTGGCAGATGTGATTTCTGCTGTGGGTTCTGGCTTTGTTGTTTGGATGGCTTCGACCTATATTTTGAAAGAGCAAATTACGGTGGGTACCTTGACGGCCTTCATCATGTTCATCAACCTCTTTTTTCGTCCGATTCGGATGCTTGCGGATCGTTTTAATACCTTGCAAATGGGAATTGTTTCCACGGAGCGTATTTTGACCTTGTTGGATTCGACAGATTACATTCAGAACAATGGAAAGGTTTTGGCAGATGAATTGATAGGAAACATCGTATTCGATGATGTTACCTTTGCTTACAACGAGCCCGAGTGGGTCGTAAAAAAGGTGAGTTTTGAAGTTCCATCGGGACAAACTTTGGCGATTGTAGGTGCGACAGGTGCAGGTAAATCATCCATCATTGGATTACTCGGTCGCATGTATGACTGCCAGGAAGGTCAAATTCGAATTGATGGGGTAGCCTTGCCAGATTATGAGATTCATAGTTTGCGTAAAAATATCGCGGTGGTTTTGCAAGACGTTTTCTTGTTTAGCGCATCCATCGCCTACAATATTCACTTAGGTGATACGTCGATTTCGCAGGATAAGATTGAAGAGGCTGCTAAGGCGGTAGGCGTACATGATTTTATTATCTCTTTGCCTGGTGGTTATGATTATGAGGTGATGGAGCGCGGCGCTACGTTGAGTGTGGGACAGCGCCAACTCATTTCTTTTGTTCGAGCCATGGTGCATGATCCCAAAATTATTATTTTAGATGAAGCAACATCTTCGGTTGATTCGGAGTCTGAGAGCTTAATTCAACAAGCGATTGCTACGCTGATGCAAGGAAGGACGGCTGTTGTGATTGCCCATCGCTTGTCCACCATTCGGAATGCGCATCAGATTTTGGTGATGGATAAAGGTGAAATAAAGGAACGAGGAACGCATGAGGCTTTATTGAAGCAAGAAGGATTGTATGCCCAATTGTACCATTTACAATTTAGTCGTAATTAATCCGTATATTTGAGGCTTATGAAATTGAAAAATTATATTCTAGTTGGTTTTATTGCATTGCTCGGATTGAGTTCATGTGGTAAGTTTGAAAAGTTCCGTAAGAATGCCAGTTTGCCTGTTAAGTACAAGGCAGCCGTGGACTATTATAAAAAGAAAGATTTTGACAAGGCAAGTATCTTGTTTGATGAGATACTCCCTTTAATGAAGGGCGATTCGACTCAAGAAATGGCCACCTATTATCAGGCCTATTGTGATTTCAATTTAGGGAATTACACCCTAGCGAATGCGCATTTCAAGAAGTTTTATGAGGTTTTTTCGCGAAGTGAATTCGCGGAAGAAGCCATTTATATGTCGGCGTTTTCGCTTTATAAAGATTCGCCCAATTATAACCTGGATCAAACAGGTACTTTATCTGCCATCAATGAATTGCAGAGTTATTTGAATAATTATCCGGATACCAAATTCAAGGATGAATGCTCGAATATGATCAAGGAATTGCGTCGCAAGTTGGAGCGCAAGGCTTATGAAAAAGCAAAGTTATACCATAAGACATCGCCTTTTAATGTGGCTTCTTTGAAGTCTTCGGTTATTGAAATTACCAACTTTCAGCGTGATTTTCCAGATTCCGATTACAATGAGGAAATGGCTTACCTAAAGGTATTGGCACAATTTGATTTGGCAAACAGTACCATTGAATCCAAGCAGAAGGAACGTTATTCAGATGCATCCAAGTTTTATTTGGAACTCGTAGATAAATATCCACAAAGTTCCTATTTGAAGGATGCGGAGAAGATGTATGAAAAAAGTAATGTAGAAGTTGAGCGTATTGCCAAATTTGAGGCTGAACAGAAAGCGTTATTAGAGAAAGAGAAATCGAATACGTCTAAATTGACCACAAGTCCTCAATAGTTTATTTCAGAAAATTATCTTATTTTTGCAACCTTAATTAAAATTCAAAGAGATGTCTAAGATCCAAACCAATCCATCAATCATTACGCGTGATGTAGATAAAATTGCTGCAAAGACAGGTAATACATACGAGTCTATTTCTATAATTGGACAACGTGCACGTCAGATTTCAAGCAAAATGAAGGAGGAATTATCAGGTAAATTATCTGAGTTTGCTTCATCGGTAGATAATTTAGAAGAGATTTTTGAAAACCGTGAGCAAATTGAAATCTCTAAATACTACGAGCGTATGCCAAAGCCAAGTGCGATTGCCATTGACGAGTTTTTGGCTGACAAAGTAGATTTCAGAGCACGTACTGAGGGAACAGACGAAAACTAATCTTTTTTCGTTTGATTTCATATGAAATCCATTCGCATACTATTATTCGCGATATTATGTCTCGGTTCTTGGGCAATGAAAGCCCAAGAACTACAGGCAAGCGTAACGATTAACACCGAGCAATTACAGCTCGATCAGCAGCGAGGCTCCTCGCAAATCTATTCCGAACTTCAGCGTACCTTACAAGATTTTTTGTCCAACCGACGTTGGTCCAATGATAATTTTGCTCCCGAAGAGAAAATTAAGGTGAATATTAATTTATTGTTGACCAAAGCAAGCTCTCAAGGGGATTTTGAGGCAAATGCCCGCATTCAAGTTTTGCGACCTGTTTATGGCACTTCCTATGAAACGGTGGTCTTGAACATGATCGATAAAAATTTCAATTTTAAGTATCAGTTGGGTACGCCAATAACGTATAATGACAATAGCTTTATTGATAATTTAAGCTCATTGATGGCCTATTATGCCTATTTGTCTTTGGCTTATCATTACGATTCGATGGGATTGCGTGGAGGAGAGGCCTTTGTTCAGAAATTGGCAAATTTGACGAATTTGGCTCAAAATTCAGGTACAGGCTGGGGGAATGCCTCCGACATCCGTTCACGTTTCGCGATTTCGGAGAATTTGATGAACCAACAAATTCAGGGAATGCGTGATGTGAATTATACCTATCACCGTTTGCATTTAGATACATTTAAGGATAAGCCCGATGAGGCTCGGAAGGGTATTTTGGATTTATTGATGCAGATTCGGCAGATCAATCAGATTCGACCGGGTGCTGCAAGTATTCGTGTGTTTTTTGATGCCAAGAGTGAGGAGATCTTCTCTATCTTGGATGAGGCGGGTGCGTCTGAGCGCCAACAAGCCTTTGCTTACCTAAGTTTGTTAGATCCCATTCGGACTGAAACGTATCGAAAATTAATCAGGTAGATTATCAGTTTTAGGGGCTATAAAGTTCTTTTTCCCCTTTACCTTTGGCAATCCTCCAAGGTTTGCCAAAGGTAGTGTTAGACCTTCGGTTTTAATTCGAAAATCATCACTGTTTCAGTTTTATCAGAAACCTTGAATCGATTATCTATCCGATGGCCCACAATCCAAGCAACAGAACCTTTGCTGAGCATTAATAAGGTCGTTTTCTTAAGATTTAGCGCTACTTTTTTATCGGTCAGAAAATCTGAAATAAGTTTCTTGGAATTCAAGCCGAGTGGACAAAACCAGTCGCCTTCTTGCGTCTTGCGAATTTCTAATGGAAAAGTTAGGCTATCCGCATCCAAGCAGGCTATCGTAGCTTCTGAAGGAACTTTAAAGTCATCCGTTTTTTCTTCCACATAAATGTGTAGTTCATGATGTCCTAAGTCGATGATTTCGTCTTCTTCTTGGACTAAAATGGGTTTGTACTCCGACTGGTCTTTGGGGCTTATGACCCATTGCTTACGGTCGATATTTAACGTAAAAAGGGGGGATTCGAAGATCTTGCCAACTTTATCCGCAGGATGATTTATGATTTGGGCGATTTGGTCACCGTTAAAAGCGAGGCTTTGTAGCCAGCGTTGTTGCATGACTTTCTCCTTGGCTGATTTTTCATTCAATTGAACGAAAAGGTTCTTAGCTGCATCACGTTTGATATTCGCTTCTTGCCATAGCGTATATTCTTCATGAATCCATGCCTCGATATCACGAATGCGTTCACTGGTTTGTGCCAAGGTTTCATCAAAAGTAGCATTGAGCTCTTGAAACTTGGGCATAATCTCGTGACGTATGAAATTGCGCTGGTATTTTGTTGATTCATTGGAGGAATCTTCGCGCCATGCCAAACGTTTTTCAACCACTAAATCAAATATTTGTTCTTGATTGGCAAACAACATCGGTCGGATGATGTGGCCATTCTTTAGTGGAATGCCATGAAATCCTGCCAAACCACTTCCTCGCGTTAAATTAATCAATACGGTTTCAGCGCTATCCAACTGATGGTGGGCGGTCGCAATGTATTGATATCCTTCCTGTTGGCGGATTTCTTCGAACCAATTGTAGCGTAATAATCGAGCCGCCATCTGCGTGGAAATTTTCTCTTTTTCCGCAAAGGCCTTCGTGTCGAACACGATGCTGTGGTAAGGTACTTTCAGGGTTTTTGCGAATTTCTTCACGAATACCTCGTCTGCCAAGGATTCTTCCCCACGCAAACTGAAGTTCACATGTGCAATACCAAAATTGAATTTTGCCAACGAGCATAGTTTAGCTAATACGACCGAATCTATCCCGCCACTAACGGCAACGAGGATTTTGTCTTCGGGTTGAAATAAATTCTCTTTTTGGATAAAATGGATGAAATCTTCCAGCATAAAATTGGTAAATTGCGCGTTCAATTGATGATGCGAAATTAACGATTCGCGATGAACATGCGGCAAAAATACGGATTATTCCTCTTTTTCTTTTTGATGCTCCCGGCCTGCCTGCTTGCGCAGAGCCAGCTCGAGGTCATTCGCGCTGACAGTCTCAATGGTATGCAACAGGAGTTGATAATGCGCAAAACCTTGATTGGACGGGTATTTCTTCGTCAAGGAACCACAACGCTTGCTTGCGATCAAGCGGTATTAAATAGCTCTACCAATAATGTAGAGGCCTATGGCCATGTGAAAATCATTCAAGCGGATACGGTGACCATTACGGGGGATACGGCAGTTTATATTGGGGATTCGCGGCAGGCATATATTTCCGGGAAAGTTAAATTAGATGACCACACTATTATTCTAACGACGAATAAGTTAGATTATGATATGAATTCACGTATGGCAATTTACCATTCGGGAGCAAAGATTATCGACAAGAAATCAACCTTGTCGAGTCGGGAAGGGTTTTACAATACCGTTACCAAAAACTTTCTTTTTAAGGAAAAGGTGCGCGTTTTGGATAAGGAGGGAGGAAAACTGCAGGCAGATTCGCTAAAATACAATACGGCATCTAAGGAGGCATATTTTATTGCGCCTACGGAAATTATTACGAAAAAGGATACGGTCTTAACGAACGCGGGCTTTTATAATACGCAGACCAAAGTGTCAAATTTCACGGGTCGGTCGACCGCCAAAACGGACGAATACATACTTTCGGCTGATACCTTATTTTATGATAGTCCTACGCAGATTGGGGTAGCGCGCGGTAGGGTGGAGTTTTTGAGCCAAAAACAAAAGGTGATTTTGACAGGTGACCACGGTCGGTATGCCGGAAAGACGGGAATTACGCGGGTTTATGGGCACGCGTTGATGCGAAACATTGGCGAGAAAGATACCTTGTATTTGACTGCAGACACACTGGTTTCGATGCAAAATAAAACCGATTCTACCCGGAAATTGTATGCCTATAAGAATGTCCTAATCTTTAAATCTGATTTTTCCGGAAAATGCGATTCCTTGGGTTATGACACCAAAGATTCCGTGATTCATTTCTATCAAAAGCCGCTGCTTTGGACGAATGATTCCCAATTGCAAGCAGATTCCGTCTCCATGTACATGACCAATCAAAAAATGCGTGAGATGCGATTACGAGGACATTCTTTCGTTATTTCCAAAGATTCGGCAGATCATTTTAATCAAATTAAAGGACGCAAAATGTGGTTTTTTTTTGCGGATGATGCTCGATTGAAAAAAGTACAAGTAGACGGCAATGGCGAGAGCGTCTATTATGTGGTTGATGACAAGAAAAATACCACCGGTTTAAATCGAGTCGAATGCAGTCGAATGAATCTCTATTTCTTAGAAAATAAAATCAACAAGATTTCGTTTATCACGAAACCCGAAGCGAAATTCGTACCGCCCAAAGAGTGGAAAGAAGAGCTTGAATATTTGGACGGGTTTAATTGGCGGGCTAAGGAAAAAATCACATTGCCGATGGTTATGGAGCGTGTCAAGCAGACGCCGACTGTTAAAAAACCTTAAAATTCGGCATTTTGTCACTGGATTTTGGCCGTTTACCTATTGAAGGGATTTTTGTTTGCATGAAAGGATTACCTTTGATTATTCGATTATCCTATGATTCAAGCTGTACGTAACACTTTCTTTTTCGCTTTGCTGCTCGGGTATTTAACCCCCATATTTTTGCATGCGCAAACTGAGGGAAAATCGAAATCTCGTTTAACGATTCAGCGGACTGCACAGCGTGTCAATTTGCCTATTTTGTTAGCTAAGCGTTCGTTTCATGTGAATCCTGCCTTGCAGACTTCACTTGATTTGAGACAGAACTCCTACGTGACCCAAATCATGAAATCCAGTTTTGCAAAACCTTCATCTACTACGATTGCAAGTCAAGTTCAGGATCGCAAGTTGGTGGAGGAGAATAGCAATAACAGCAATTATTTATTTTATAACGACCGCATTCAAGTTTCACATGCCTATCCAAATCCAGCATCTGATTTTCTGGATATCGATTATCAGGTTGTAGGTAATCAGGAATTGCGATTAGGTTTTTACAATGTCTTAGGGGAGCAGGTGAAGGAATTTGCATTAGATCGGGACCAAAAAACACTTCGGATTTCCTTGCGTGATTTTTCTTCAGGCATGTATTTGTACCAATTGTCTATCGATGGTCGGTCAGTCGCTACAAAGAAAATTATTGTTCGGAAAGGTTTATAAAAAAACCTGGATGGAATATCACCCAGGTTTTTTTGGACTACAGACGATGGACTTTTGACTAAAGACCTTTGTTTTTTTCTAATGTCTAGCGTCTAATGTCTATTTGTACTATTGATTCGCAATTGTCCGTTTGATAAATGCGGTCAAATCAGCTCCTGTCAATAAATTCTGCGACAATAAGGCTAGGTCTGAAATTTGTTTCGCTAAGGCTTTTTGTTCCTCTTCAGATTCCAAACCTGCTAATTTCCCGATTAACGGGTGATTCGCATTAACCGTGATGTTATAGGTGGTTGGCATTGATCCAAACATCCCCATACCACCCCCATTCTTCGACATTTCACTCATGCGGCGCATGAATTCATTTTGCGTGACAATTGCAGGCAATTCATCTGGAGACATGGCCTCCACGGCAACGACTTTTTGTTTGTCATTCAAGGTTTCTTCGAACACTTTCTTGACATTTTCTTTTTGCGTGTCGCTTAGAATGGCTTCTAAGTTAATTCCGGTGTCGATCAATTTATCGATCCGGTCGGCATCGACACGCTTCCATTGGGTTTTCTCCAATTTCGCTTCCATGGCTTGAATGAAATGGCTATCAATCAAGGAATCTAGACGTAAAACGGAATACCCTTTTTGTTTGGCGGATTGAATAAAGGCATCTTGTTGTTGCTCATCGGTGGTATACAAATAAACTTTGTTTCCATCCTTGTCCGTTTGAGCGGCTTGAATTTCTTCAGCGTATTCATCTAACGTGAAATATTTGCCATTCGTATCTTGAACTAAACAAAAATCTTTGGCACGCTCCATGAATTTCTCATCGGATATCATGCCATATTTGATGAATAAGCCGATGTTAGCAAATTTTTCCTCAAATGCCGTTCGGTCTGCCTTGTATAATTCAGCTAATTTATCGGCTACCTTTTTCGTAATGTAGCTGTTGATTTTCTTTACATTGGAATCAGCCTGCAAGAAAGAACGGGATACGTTCAGTGGGATGTCTGGTGAATCAATCACCCCGTGCAACAGCATCAAGAACTCAGGAACGATGTCTTTAACTTCGTCGGTGATGAACACTTGTCGGCTGTACAACTGAATTTTTTCGCGTTGCAATTGCATTTCGTTCTTCACTTTGGGGAAGTACAAAATACCCGTTAAATTGAACGGATAGTCCACATTCAAGTGAATCCAGAACAAAGGCTTTTCCTGCATCGGATACAACTCGTCGTAGAATTGTAAGTAATCTTCATCCGTTAAATCGGATGGAGATTTCGTCCAAATGGGATTTGGGTTATTGATGATTTTCTCTTGGAATTCAATCGGCATCGGCAAGAACTTGCCGTATTTTTCCAAGATGGATTTTAAGCGATACTCTTCCAAAAATTCTTCCGAATCTTCAGCGATGTGCAGAATGATATCGGTTCCGCGTGTTTTCTTTTTGGCAGCGCTGATGGTATATTCCGTCGAGCCATCGCAGATCCAACGCGCCGCTTCAGAACCTTCTTGGTAGGATTTCGAAATGATTTCTACTTCCTTGGCGACCATGAAGGCAGAATAGAATCCTAAGCCAAAATGACCGATGATACCTTTGTCTTCGCCTTGATCTTTGTATTTCTCAACGAACTCCTTGGCTCCCGAGAAGGCAATTTGATTGATGTATTTTTTTATTTCTTCGGCAGTCATCCCGATTCCGTTGTCGGAAATCGTAATGGTTTTCTTGTCTTTGTCGAAGCTTACTTGAACTTTTAAATCACCCAATTCGCCATTGAATTCCCCAATAGAGCTCAATCGCTTGATTTTTTGGGTGGCGTCTACGGCATTGGATACCAACTCACGAAGGAAAATCTCGTGGTCAGAATAGAGAAATTTCTTGATGATGGGAAAAATGTTCTCAGTGTGAATGGAGATGTTACCTGTTTCTTTCATGTTTAATTGAGATTAAAAATCATAAATTTGGAATCCGATCATTCAAATATTAGTCCAAAACCGTCCGGAATGTCATATTGTCAGTTTATCACATGCGAAAAATAATCCTTTTTCTTCTTTGGAGTCTTCCCATTCTTGCGCAGCAGGAATCGCTTCGCATGATGTATCCATTTTTGCCGATGGGTATTAATCCGGCATTGGCAGGGCAGAAAGGGGTGGCTTCCATCACAGGGATTTACCGGAAGAAGCCGCTATTTCAGCCAGGTTTGAGTACGACGGCCTCGTCGCAGCAATACTTTAGTTTTGATATGCCCGTTTCTCAGGAAAAAGGAGGGATTGGTTTTTTGGCTTATAATACGGATCAATCGTATGCCTTGCCGACGGGAGGAATTTCGGCCAATTTGGGAATA
>JBEEOB010000009.1:0-21876 GCA_041191865.1 Bacteroidota bacterium | reverse complement strand
ACAGTTGGGGCGCACGCTTAGGCGTTCAAGCGACCAAGAAGATTTACGTCGGTTATGTGTATGAGATGCCTACCTCGGCAATGAGCAAGATGAGCTTGCAGTCGCATGAGATTGCGCTGCGTTATTCATTGGTAAAATAGGTAAGAGTTTAGAACTAAGCGTTAAGAGCTAAGAACTAAGCGTTAAGAGTTAATGGGGAAATGGAATAGCATCGCATTCCAATAACGCCCCTTCACAATTCTTAACGCTTAGTTCTTAATTTTTTTAAGCTCTGAAGAGCAAGCGTGGTGCCTTGATCTTTAATCCCCAGGCTAAAGCCTAGGGTTATCATCATGATCGTCTAAGGTCTAACGTCTAAGGTCTAACGTCTAAGGTCCAATGTCCACCGTCTAAGGTCTAACGTCCAATAGCGCCACCGGACTTTTAATCTGAATATCATCGTTCAAATCTGACATTTCACCCGTTGTTGGATTAAATGAAAATTGCTGAATGCGGTTTTCGTCTTTGCATGCAACGAAAATCTTTTTGCCTGTTGAATCGAACTGAAAATTGCGGGGAACTTTTCCTACCCCAACTTCACGGCTAAAGATCAACTTTCCATTAGGCGCAATCTTAAAAACAATCAAGGAATTTTGGGTAATGCGATTCGATGCGACGAGCCATTTTCCGTTAGGAGAAATGTGAATGTCGGCACTTGCCTTCGGGCCTTCGCCTTTGGAGAAATCAATCGTTTCGCGCTGAACAGGCGTCCAGTTGTTCCCTTGAACAGCATACACATCGACCGTGCCGCTCAACTCGCCTACCACGTAGACAAATTTTTCATCCGCCGAGAATACAAAATGCCTCGGCCCTGTACCCTCCGGGAATTGGGTGTAATTTAAACCTCCTTCCAAGAGGCCATTCGCTTGTACGCGATAATGATAAACGCGATCGGCACCTAAATCGGAAATATGCATGGTTTGTTCATCCTGCGATAAAACCACCATGTGCGCATGCGGAGTGGTTTGTTGCGGGTATTTTCCCCGACCAGCAAATTCGATTTTTTGCGCTAAGGGAGCAATTACGCCTTTTGAAGTTTGGAATACGGATACACTTCCTCCCATGTAATTCGCCGTATAAATTGTCTGACTTTTCTTTCGGTAATTGATATGACAAGGCGCATCTCCTTCGGTTACCTGTTGGTTTGTCTTCTCCCATTTCCCGCTGCCACTTTTCTTAAACCCATGCACGGCGCCTGCGTTTCCTACAAGCTCTGATACCGAAAATAAGTATTGCTGGTCTGGCGTAATTAATTGATAGGATGCCTGTGCTACGGCCAAACTTTCAAGCACTCGTTTGGATTTTGTATCGATGAATTCAATTCCCGGATTTCCTTGTTGGGTATAGGAACCGACCAAAAGTGTATCCGCAGGTGATACGAAAAGCGAAATCAAGGAGTGAATGAACATCAACATGTGCGATTAATTTAAGGGGTATAATTGCGTCAAGCTCTGAATCCAGACTTGAAAAAGTTTATTTTCTAAGTCGCACGCTATTGCGGCATGCGTTTCCCAATCGGAGGAAAATTCTGCCAACTGTGCCTTCATCTCATTTAAGTGGCCTACCTCCTCCACGATGATGGACTTCACTTGAATTTTAGAGTGGATGGATGTTAAGACATCTTGGTAAATGGGATATAATTCATCTGCCCGAACTTCGATGGCATAGGTAACTAATAAGTAAGATGCCCACTTTAATTCGTATCCGCTTAATCCTAAGGTCTTTTTAATGTATTTACTAACCCAAACGTCCAACATGTCTAAATAGTATTTGGATGTTTGTGGGCTGATTAACCACGCATCATCGTAATTTTCAAATCCTGTGGGCGCTAATTTCGAGATCTGCTTCTTTAAATAATAGGCATGGCGATGTTCTTCTGCTGCATGCTTCAAGATTAGCAAACTCACATCTGTTTTGGATTCAAATCGCGATATTTTTTTAGCCCCTGTATTTTCCATAAAGGAAAGCGTATTCAGCCATTGGGCATGCACAAAGGGGTCTTTGGTAATTTGTTCGATGAATGGTTTTAATAATTGTGTCATGGGGGCGGATTTTATTACTCGCAAAGATAAGTTCTATGTAGGGAAATGAGAAAATAAATTAAATTTGGCCCAATTAATTCTTGACATCATGCCCATAAGCTATCAACTAAATCCTCCCCTGACTGCATCTGATTTTATCGACATCCTGCGTCGGTCTACCTTAGGTGAGCGTCGTCCCTTACACGACGCTGATGCCATGGAGCAAATGTTTACGCATGGAAATACCTATGTGGTAGCCTATGATGGAGATCAATTAGTGGGAATCGCCCGCGTGATGACCGACTTTGTATTTACAAGTTACCTGTCTGATTTGGCGGTGGATGAAAAATACCAAAAGAAGGGAATCGGGAAACAGTTGATTCGAGAGGTGCAAAAAGCAATTCCGAATGCGAAGATTATCCTCTTAGCTGCTCCTGCCGCCGAGGATTATTACCCCAAAATAGGGATGCAACATCATGGCCATTGCTATACGCTGGCGCCCGCAGAAAACTTAGTGTAATATCGCTAGGCGTTTACTGTACGTTCTACCTGTGTCCGATTTAAATTGCACGAAATAATTCGCACTGATCCATTGGGAGGCATCAATGCTCGTGTGGTAGAGTTTCTCCACGCGTTCCCGGTAAACACTTTTGCCCAACATGTCGTAAACCTCCAGTGTTCCTGTTGCTTGATTATCCCAATCGATTCGGATGAAATCTTCTCCGGGATTTGGGGAGCATGTAAAATCAAAGTTCGCCTTGTCTAATACGATGACAGGAAAGTTTGAAAAGGCAAATGCGCGCATTCCCATGCTGTTTTTGATGTACGGCCCTGGAAAGTTATACTCTCTTACGCCCGTCAGAAAATCGCGGTGATAGTCGGGTAAATAACCAATCGTGTTCCCCGAATATGCTTGCGTAAACGTGATAATAACCTCATTGTTGACGGCTTCAATTGAAGAAATGTAGGGTTCAAATGACCCAATATTCGTTTTATCCCAATAGAAGTATTTTGCCAATTTGGCCTTAATCGTATTTCCTTTTCCATCCACTACCGTCGTATCCAAAGTCACCCGCATGTTTTGTCCTTCCTCAAAGACCAAGTGAATTTTATTGCGTTCAGACTCCGACATAAAGTAGGCCTTTTGGATATTGGGGCTCTGGATCTCAACCGGATATGGGCGCTTGTAAATTTGATTCGAGATTAATCGAAATAGTTCATTGGCCGTTTGGCGATAACCGACATTCGTATAGTGAAGGCGATCGGGTAATACGCCAACATTCCCTACGGTCGCGAAGGATTTGACATAGCCATTTCGGCTAATGGTGCGCTGGTCTTCCCGCAATTGCGACGCGTTTTTGTTCGGGTATTCGTAGATGGTCAATTGCGGATTATAGACAAATTGGGCACTCGGGAAAAAGCGTTTGTACTTTTGCAAGAGGCTATTGAATTTGCTGCCCCAAGTATAAGGAACGTTCGAATCCGCCGCCTCAGCTTCGCCTTGTCGGTAGATTATAGCTCTAACCTTTGAGAGCGTCTTTGACTTAACGGCTTTGTAATACATGATATTTCCCCCGTCGAGCGCAGTCAAATTTCCATCAAGTTGCAAATGCCAATCAATCCCGCTTCCTCCGGCAGCGGAGTTAATGATGGCGATGGGTATTTGCTCTGATTGGTAAATCAAGCGAGCTAGTTCAGCTGCAAATGGACCTATTCGTGCACGTCCTGTTGCTAATGACCAAAGGGTATCGGAAGGATTATAAGGGCCATAGTTTTCAGATCCTTGTACCAAGCCAAAGGAGCGACACCATTCACCCTGGTAAACCAAATCATCAATGGGACCGATCCAAGCATTGGATTGTCCCGTTACATAAAAAACATCCCCCGCAACCAAATTACTGCGTCGAACAATTAATGTCGAATCAGTATTCTTGATTCCGTATATTTCTAAGCCATACTCCGCTAGTTCAGCTGGAATTTTTAAGGATTCCGCCAACTTAGCTGTGCCGTTGGCAAATTGTAGCGTTGATTTTTTATAGGTTTTAAGAGCACCATTCCGAAGCAAACGAATGGAATAAGATTGATATTCATTGGACGACAAGCTTCCTTCGATAGCAATTGTACCTAGGTTATCACTTTCCCGTGGATAAAGCTGATAATCTTGTGGAAGCTGGCTAAATGTAAATGCATTAAATTTTTGGCCTACAAGCACCTGGGTACTGAAGAAACTCAGTAACAAGACGATGAAGAATGATCGGTATTGCGTTTTTTTCAATGCTGTATCAATTGAAGCACCAATTTACAATAATTCAGGACTTTAATAAAGGCATCTCTGCCAATTAGGTGATTTTTTTAGGCTTACAAATCAGCAAATCCGTTTAAAGCATTAACTTTGACTTTAATATCAGTAAGTCAACGCATGAATGTAGTAATCTTTACGGGCGGGAATGGAAATGCAAATATCATTAAGCATTTGAAGGATATTCCCTACGTAAATTTAAGTCTTTTGATCAATGGCTACGATGATGGATTGTCCACGGGGATTATCCGCAGTGCCAATCAAGGCATGCTTGGGCCATCTGATTTTAGAAAAAACTTCACCTACATTATTGATGATTTCACGGAATCCAATCGCAATGTCAAGCGCCTGTTCGAACATCGCTTATCGGAGGAAGAGACACACGAATTATTGAATTCTCCTGCCAATCTCATTGCCAAATTAGTCGGCAATCAATTCCTTTTGGATGAACGTGCAGATGCCTTCATCAAACAATATTTTATTCTAGGCGCCAAACAATTGCTCGATTTTACGAAGCAATTTGCTGAATTACGGGGTTTTAGCGTGGGCAATATCGTCATGGGGGGCTTATTTGTGGAGACCAAGGACTTTAATTTGGCCTTGCGAAACTTGACCAATCAGTTTCAGTTGACGGCTCAGTTAATCAACGTATCCACAGAAGACGATTCTAAATTAGTCGCTTTTGATGCCGACGGAAATTTGTTGAAAAATGAAGCGGATATTGTCAACTACCAGGGCGAAAAGCCTTTAAAGGCATTTTATTTACTTCCATTAGCGGCTTTATTAAGCTTAGAAGACGCGAAATCTTATACCATCGCTGAGATTGAAGCACTTGCTAAAGTTCCTTCCATTTCGAAAGAGGCCCATGTTGCGTTGAAAGAAGCAGATGTCATTATTTTTGGTTCAGGTACGCAATTTTCATCGCTTCTTCCTTCTTATCGCATTTGCCAAAAAGCGATTTTAGCAGCTCCTGGTAAAAAAGTTGCTATCGTGAATAATCAATACGATAGTGATATTCGTAATATTAGTTTTGAGCAATTTATGGATCAAATCCTTCGGGAAATAGATCCTGCTAAAACGGACTTCTTTGACGCAATTCTCGTGGACCGAGATAGTCTGATTAAGCCTCAAATCGTGACGCCTGCCATCATTGTGCAGCGCATTGCTGATGCGAACCTAAAACACGACGGCCAGAAACTCTGGAATTGGATTTGTCGGGCCATCGACATGCAGGACGGTGTTGTGAACATCGGCGTACATTTCTATGGAAATTCGTTAAGCTTAGTGGATAAACATTATTTGCCTGAAATTGAACGCTTAAACGCGGATAATTCACGGAAAATTCGCTTTGTTCTCGGTAAGGAAACCTCGAATGCAGCCTATCAATTACACATCGATGCCTCGGGAAAAATTGCCTTATTTGAGATTGATTCTTGGATTGATATTGTTCAAATGACACAGCTTGATGGTGTGATAGGTTCGCGCTTCGAATCGAGAAGACAGTTGATTCGTTCTCTAAAACATAACTTTGTCGAGTCTAATCGCAATTTTGTGGTTGCCTTGGTGACTTCCTATTTTGTCAGCTTTGTTTACTTTTTGCGATTTGGGCGGATAAAGCCGGATCCATTAAGCGGTATTTATTTGGTCAAAGGGAAGTACGCTATTTCGTATCGAAACATTTCTCATTTTTTAAAGGAAGTTAACCGCATCCCAATGGTTAAATTAGCTTCATTGCCGATCGGCTATCGTACCTTTAAAGAGTTTAATCTGTTTGCAAAAGTAGGCACCGTTTTAAAGAATTTAGTAGGTCTGTATGTATAGCCTATTGTTTGATTTTGATGGTACATTGTTCGATACAGATGCAGGGCATGAGGCTGCTTATCTGAAAACATTTGATGTGTTTAATTTGGGCGAATGTCCTTCGTATGAGACACTGAAAGGCATCAAAACAATCGACGTTTTTGCCCGCTATCAAGGTGTTTTTTCGGACACGCAAAAGCTTGCCCAATTTAAATCGCAGACCTATCAGGCTAATTTAGCGGAGGTAAAAAGTTTGGTGGATTTGACTCTTTTGCAACAACTCGTGGATCGCGGTTTTTCGTTGTTTATCGTTACGGGCGGAAGCCGAAAGTCGATTGATGCCTTACTCGATTTGCATCAAGCACATGATTTGTTCAAAGGCGTTGTAACGGCAGAAGATTATGGTGCATCTAAACCCGATCCAGAACCGTTTTTGCATTGTATTCGAACTTTTGAAATTACAGGGGAAGTACAAGGCATTGAAGATTCCATCCAAGGAATACAAAGTTTAAAAGCGGCGCATGTGCGTGCTGTGGGTGTGCACAATCCAGCCATTGAAAGTATTTCAGATTCCTATTATTCTTCGATTAATACCTATTTAACGGAACTCATACAAGCGCAATGAAACAGATTTTAGCAATTCCAGCTGCGGGGAAGGGGAGTCGGCTTAATAGCAATGTCCCTAAGCTTTTCACGATTGTTACGGGGACAAAAACGGTTTTTGATTTTATTTTGGAGTCCTTGAATCCTGAGATTGATTTTGTCCTCTTACTGTTAAGCCCTGAGGGGAAAGCCTATTTCGATGCGCATGTGGCTGCACAAGCACCCGCACAGGTTCAGGTATTAATCCAACACGAAGCGACGGGCATGTTTGATGCGGTTAACCAAATGGTTTCCCACGTGCTATCGCTGTCGGAAGATTTCCGCTTGATTCTTCAATGGGGGGATCAGCCATTCTGTGACCAAGAGCTTCATGATGCGATGTGGAAGGATTTGGCAAATAACGATGCAACCGTTCCATTGGTTTGGGTCGAAAATCCTTATGTTCAATACCGTTTTTCTGAACAAGGACTTCAGGTTGCTGAACGTCGCGAGGAAGAAGCAGTTGATACGCACGGATTCAAAGACATGGGAATTTTTGGATTAACCAAAAGCCTTTTGCAGCAAACGTGGTCGGCCTATGCGAAGCAAGCCAAGCCTGGAAATGTGACGGGAGAAAAGAACTTTGTGAAATATATTGGTACCTTGCACCCGCAATTTAAGGTGTTTTGGCGCTTAGATCAGCCTTTTTATAAGTCGCTTGGGATTAATACCCCAGCTGAACTAGCAGAGGCAAAATTGTATGTAGAACAACGCGAACAACTAACAAAATAGTATGCTGTATTTAGTGACCGGAGGTGCCGGATTTATTGGAACGCATTTGTCGAATACGTTGATTGATGCAGGACATCAAGTACGTGTCCTAGATGATATGTCATTTGGAGATGCTGATAAATTGCACCCGCAAGTAAAACTTATCCGAGGATCCATTCAAGACCTTTCCACCTGTGAAACAGCAGTCGAAGGGGTAGATGGCATTTTTCATATGGCTGCGTTTTCGCGTAGCGGCCCTTCTTTTGACATGCCATTTGAATGCCACGATAGCAATGTGCTTGGTACATTAAACGTGCTCGCGGCGGCAAGGAAACAAGGTGTAAAACGGGTCGTTTATTCGGGATCGTCCACTTTTTACGGCAATCACCCAGGCGTTCAAAATGAGCAAGATAAAGGGGATTTCCTTAATTTTTATGGCTTAACGAAGCATATTGGCGAATTATACGTCCAACAATACGTTCGAAATTTTGGCCTAGAAGCAAACATCTTACGCTATTTTAATGTCTATGGTCCTGGCCAGCCAACGACCGGGGCTTATGCACTTGTCGTGGGTATTTTCCTTGATAAATACCGCAATAAGCAAAGCCTCGAAATCCACGGAAGTGGCGAACAACGTCGTGACTTTATCCATGTTTCGGATGTGGTGCAGGCCAACATCAAAGCTATGGAAACGGCGCATGTTGGGGAAATATTTAACGTAGGGTCTGGCATCAATTACTCGGTCAATGAGTTGGCCGCCTTTTTTCCATTAGAAAAAACCCATACTGCTTCTCGTGCCGGGGATGCAAATACAACCCTCGCGGACGTTAATAAGATTACCGACATGTTGGGTTGGGCTCCGCAAATTACCTTAGAAGAAGGAATTAAATCCATGATTCAAGCCATTGATGAAGAACTCAATTAGTATCGTAACGGCGGCTTTCAATGAATGTCCGGGGATCATTTCCTTGGTCAAGCAATGGCTTGCCTATGGGGAAAATCATCCTGCTATTGAGGCCATCGAAGTGATTGTCTGTGACGACTTTAGTGCCATCGAACAATACGAGCAATTGAGAGACGCATTTGCGGGAAATCCACAAGTCACGATCTTACGTAATGCGCAGAATGAAGGTCCCGGATTTTCTTTCGCTCGGGCTATCGCACAAGCGAAACACCACTGGACGCTCATCACCGATTCCGATGGGCAATTTCCCATTGAAAATTTGGACTCCATGTTACCCACATTGTGGTCCACAGAATCCCGAATAGCCTTTACTTTTCGGACACGAAAGTTTGATAATTGGGTTAATCGTTTCGGCCAAAAAGCCTCAAATCGCTTATGCAACTCGATTTATGGCTCTCGTTTAAACGACTTTTCATGCGCGTTTAAATTAGTCAACACCGAACTATTGCAGACCTTGCAATTCGATGCGCGCTACATGAATTACTCGCTGGACCATTCCGGAAAATTGCTTGAAACAGGGCTTGAATACCAAGAATTTGAAGTGACTTGTACGCCGGCTCCCGCACGAAAAAGACCTTTGAAAGCCGAATATTTGCGGGCTCGAAACCGTTTCTTTTACATCGCTTATTTATTCTTCAGCGTTTATTTACGCAAAAAACGCGTGATATTTTAACTAGGATGAAAAACGATACGATTAGTCGAATCATTGGTCGCGTGATGCTTGTAGCTTGTTTTAGCTGCTGGTTCGTCATGGTTGCCATGATGTTGTACATTGCCCAATTCAATACACCTAACCTCGTTGACGACTTTTGCTTTGCCTGGGTTTCCAAAGAATTTGGGGTACTCCCGGGGGCATATTATTATTACATGGGCTGGAGTGGGCGCTACTTTGGGAACATCATGATGCACTTGACTCCCTTGTTTTTTAGCTCGAGTTTTACTTTTTCAGGTTTCAACACATACATACTGCTATTATTGGGTTTTGGGACAAATCTCTACCTCGTTCGTCGGATGACAGATTTGCCTTTTCGTTCCACCCGACTTTGGGCGAGCGCATTTTTAATTCAGGCAGCTGCATTGTATTCAATATCGGGTATGTATCAGTGGTTTTATTGGTTCTCAGGCATCTACTATTACGCGTCCTTGCAGCTTGTGATCCTATTTTTCGTTGTGTATTTTTTCGAAAAGCCCTCTCGGGTTCGGACCGGGATACTCGCCGGATTATTGTTTTGTTTGATGGGGAGTAGTGAAATCAGCATGCTGCTATTTACGGGAGTGTTTTGGGGGTACCAACTGTGGAAATGGCGATTTAAAGGGCCGTTAAATCCGGAGCTTTATTTGTTTTTGGGCATTTGGCTCACCGGCTTTTTACTCGTGATGTTATCTCCTGGCAATCAAGTGCGCGCGGTCACGAATGTGCCACTCGCAGATGGAATTCATATTTTGTTATCCAATGTCAAGGAATTAATTCGTCAGTTTTTTTCTTCACCCTTTATGTGGGCCAGCTTCCTTTGGGTTTTGTTTGTGTTGGAACTCCCCAAAAGCTATGTGCGCATGTCCATCCTAGATATGCTTGCCGTGACCTTCCTGTTCTTTATTTCGATCATTGTCAGCTTTATTCCTTTGTCTTTTGCGCTTGGGGAGGTTCATATACCCGAGCGAATCATTAGCTTGTTTTTATTATATATGCTGATGTTTGTCTGTTTTATTGTGTTACAACTCAAGTCGGTTTGGGGAGGCTTGCACCTCAATCGGATTTCCGTTTTGGTCTTGGTATTTATCGGATTAGGCATCTATAAAAGTAAAAATTTCGACTTGCTACGTCGCGAGATTAGCACAGGTAGTGCCGAGGCATATAGCCAGGAATACCGTGCTCGATTCGAACAAATTCGTTTGTCGAAATCGGATAGCGTGGAGGTAGCACCCTTAAAAAACCGGTCGGCATTATTCTTTACAGAGGACCTCTCGACAGATCCTAAACACCTTTGGTGTAAATGCGTCGCAAATTATTACGGCAAGAAAGCAGTAAATAGGCGATAGGGATAGGCAGAAAGATTTTTTTTGGTAACTTGTTTGTTCATCAATAAAGCATACCTATGAAAATATTCTCCTACCGGAGTCTCGGGGTAATTCTTTTTTTCCTCGCTCAGGGACTTCAAGCCCAAGTAACTTTCCCCATCAATGATGTTGCAAACCCACGCGCTGGCTATTATGCCTTCGTGCATGCGACTGTTATCAAAGATGCGAAAACAACCTTACAAAATGCAACGCTTGTCATCAAACAAGGGCGCATTGAGGCTGTTGGTACATCTGTAGCCATTCCCAAAGATGCCGTTGTCATCGAATGCAAAGGCAAATTTATTTATCCAAGTTTCGTGGATGCCTTCAGTGATTATGGCATGGAAGCCGTGAACGCGAGCAATTACAGCTACCGCGCTCCTTCCCAAATGATCAGCAATACCAAGGGGCCTTTCTCTTGGAACCAGGCTTTGAAATCAGAAGTGGAACACGTGAAACATTTCGTTGTCAACGAATCCAAAGCAAAAGATCTACGGAAGCTAGGTTTTGGCGCGGTTTCTACCTTACAGCCGGATGGAATTTCCCGTGGGACAAGTACCTTGGTTTCTTTAGCGAAAGACCGTGAAAACATGGTCATCTTGAAAGAAAAAACAGCTGCCCATTTCTCTTTTGAAAAAGGTTCTTCTACGCAAGACTATCCGGGCTCTTTAATGGGGAGTGTAGCTTTGCTTCGCCAAAACTTCTTAGACGCTCAATGGTATAAGTCGAAACCAGCGCAAGAGGGATTGAATCTAAGCCTTGATCGTTTTAACCAAAATGCATCGCTTCCTCAAATCTTTTCCGTTACGGAAAAGTGGAATGTGTTACGTGCTGATAAAATCGGCGACGAGTTCGGTGTACAATACATCATCAAAGGTTCGGGTGACGAATACCAGCGCATCGATGAAATGAAAGCGACGAAAGCAGCCTTCATTTTACCGCTTGCTTTCCCGCAAACGATTGATGTAGATGATCCTACGGATATGCGTTTTGTCAATGTGGCGGAATTGAAACATTGGGAATTAGCCCCGACCAATCCTGCTGCTTTTGAAAAGGCAAACATTTCTTTTGCTTTAACGGCGAATGGATTAAAAGACCTTACTTCTTTTTTGCCAAACCTTCGCAAAGCCATTCAATATGGATTATCGGAGCAAAAAGCCTTGGATGCGTTAACGACTACGCCGGCACAATTATTAGGTGTTTCCGATTTAGTAGGAACGCTTGACCAAGGAAAAGTTGCCAATTTCTTTATTTCCAATGGACCGGTTTTTGCTGAGAAATCAGCCATCATTGAAAACTGGGTACAAGGAAGTGGCTATGCCGTTCAGACCGATTTATGGACAAATTTAGCAGGAACGTATCATGTAAGCTTAGGTGCCAATGCGGCTAAATTACTTATTCAAGGAGAACCGGGTTCTTACAAAGCGTCGTTGATTGCAAGTGATACAACACAAGTCGATGTGACGCAAAAAGATCAATTAGTGAATTTAGGCTATGCAAGCAAAGCAGATAAATCACAACGCGTTCGCTTGACGGGATCTTATGATGGTTCTAGCATTTCAGGAACTGGCCAATTAGCTTCAGGTAATTGGATTTCTTGGAAAGCGATTCGTTCGGAAGCTGCGAAATCCGATTCGTCGATGGCCAAGGTTACTAAGCCAGAGGCGGTAGGAGATGTTGTTTTTCCGTTCAACGGATTTGGTCAAAAGACCATTGCGAAACAAGAGAACTTATTAATTCAACACGCCACGGTTTGGACAAACGAAAAACAAGGTGTTTTGAAAGATGCTGACGTACTGGTGAAAGCGGGTAAAATTGTCCAAGTGGGTAAAGGATTAAAAGATCCTACTGCACGTATCGTAGACGGTACGGGAAAACACGTAACGGCTGGGATCATCGACGAACACTCGCACGTAGGTGCTACGGGTGGCATCAATGAATGTACACAATCGGTTACGGCAGAAGCGCGTATCGCCGATGTTATCGATCCCGATGATGTGGATATCTACCGTCAATTAAGTGGCGGTGTAACAGCAAGTCATATTCTTCATGGAAGTTGCAATGTGATTGGGGGTCAAACACAATTGTTAAAATTCCGTTGGGGACAAAATGCGGAGGCGTTGAAATTTGCCAACTGGGATCCGTTCATCAAGTTTGCTTTGGGTGAAAACGTGAAGCGTTCTTGGAACACATCAAATCCTCGTTTTCCAGATACACGCATGGGAGTTGAACAAGTTTTAACAGACGCGTTTACGCGTGCGCGTGATTACGAAAAGCAAGGTCCTGGCAAACGTATTGATTTGGAATTGGAAACCTTGTTGGAAATCTTGAACAAGAAACGTTTCATTACTTGCCACTCGTATGTGCAAAGTGAGATCAATTCGATCTTAAAAGTGGCGGATAAATTTGGCTTTACGGTGAATACTTTGACGCACATTTTAGAAGGCTATAAAGTAGCGGATAAAATGAAAGCGCACGGGGCGAATGCATCAACCTTCGCGGATTGGTGGAATTATAAAATGGAAGTTTTGGATGCAATTCCTCAAAACGCAGCCATTATGCAGGCGGTGGGCGTGAATGTCGCAATTAACTCTGATGATGCTGAAATGGCACGTCGATTGAACCAAGAAGCAGCTAAGTCCATCAAATATGCGGGCATGACTGAAGAAGATGCCTTAAAAATGGTGACATTGAATCCAGCAAAAATGTTACACGTCGCTGATCGCGTAGGTAGCATTGCCCCTGGTAAAGATGCTGATTTAGTTATTTGGTCTGATCATCCGTTGAGTATTTATGCGAAGTCGGAGAAGACCATCGTGGATGGAACCGTCGTGTTTGATCGTGCGGAAGACGCTAAACTACAAGTGGCTCTACAAGCGGAAAAGCAACGATTGATTCAAAAAATGATTGCGTCGAAAAAAGGAGGCGCTTCTACGCGTCCATCTGCTCCGTCTGTGAAAAAACAAAACATGTGTGAAGAAGATCACAACCATGATAAGAGCCTTTGGGAGCGTATCGCAAGCCGTTTTATCGATGAAGACCATATTAATGAATAAGAACATGAAAAAGCTATTAATACCTATATTTTGCTTTTTGGGCCTATCATTGATGGCTCAAGAAACCATGCATCCGTCCCCTGCTCAAACGAAAAAAATCGTGATTACAGGTGCGACTTTGCACATTGGCAATGGCCAAGTTATTTCAAACGGGACCGTATCCATCGATAAGGGTAAGTTGACAATATTAACGTCGGCACCCGCTTTATCTGCAGATGTGGAACACATTGATGCTACCGGGAAACACATTTATCCAGGGGTGATTGCACCGAATACCAACTTGGGTTTGGTCGAAGTAAGCTCGACTAAATCGACGGTTGATTACGACGAATTGGGGGAAATGAATCCGAACATTCGTTCGATTGTGGCTTACAATACGGACAGTAAGGTGATTAATACCTTGCGGACGAACGGTGTTTTGTTAGCTCAAATCGTTCCACAAGGGGGCTTGATTTCAGGTTCTTCTACGGTCGTTCAATTGGACGCATGGAACTGGGAAGATGCTGCTTATGCATTGGATAATGGAGTTCACATGACATTTCCTGCCTTGATTAATCGTCCAAACGGCGGCGGAGGCCGTCGGGGCGGAGATTCTGATCCTGTCAAAGCGGGTTTAGAACGTATTGAGACGGCACGGGTATTTTTCCGTGAGGCGAAGGCTTATTTGAGCGAAAAATCGCATGCGGCAATCAACTTGAAGTTTGAAGCAACGAAAGGTCTTTTCGATCGTAGTAAATCGCTCTATGTGCACTGTGATTTAGTGAAGGAAATGCTGACGGCGATCGACTTTGCTAAAGAATTCAACTTTAAATTAGTCATTGCGGGTGGTACCGATAGTTGGATGATTGCCGATATCTTAGCTGCGAATCAAGTTTCTGTGATTTTGCATGAGCCACATGCACTTCCTGCTGCAGAAGATGATGCGGTAGACCAACCCTATAAAACGGGTGCCCAATTGCAAAAAGCAGGCGTATTGTTTACTATTTGCCAAGATTCAGGCGATGGCTATACACAGATTCGTAACTTGCCATTCTTGGCTGGAACGATGTCGGCGTATGGCTTGACTCGGGAGGAAGCCTTGTCGGCAATTACCTTGAACCCAGCCAAAATCCTCGGCATTGCGGATCGCACAGGAAGTTTGGAAAATGGCAAAGATGCGAACATCGTTATTTGCCAAGGGGATTTGTTGGATATGAAATCGAGTGTCGTGACGCATGCATTCATTCAGGGTCGCGCGATTAACTTGGACAACAAGCACACGCAATTATACAATCGCTACAAGTACAAGTATAACTTGTAGGCGTATTTTTCAAATGGAAAAGGTCGGTAGCGAGGGTTGCCGACCTTTTCATTTTTTTAGCCTATTTTTGTTTTGTGAAACAACGCATACTTCTTTTTGATACGATTCTGGATGGGCATCATCCGGAATACATCATTCACCTGATCGGCTATTACAGCAGTCGGCAGGATGTTGAGGTTATCGTCGCCACGGGTGCATCTTTTCAAGAAGAATTTGCCAAACGCCAATCGGCTGAAGCTTTGGTTTGGGGGGACAATATTCAATTTTACCCGATTCCAGAATCTTTTCTTGGTAAAGGAAATATCTTTTTACGCTCGGTGCGAGAATGGAACTTGATGTTGGCCATAGCCAAAGAATCCCAAGCGACTCAGGCTTTGCTCATGTACATGGACTATTTCCCATTAGGTGCAATACTGGGGAATAAGCCACATATTCCTGTTTCTGGAATTAGTTTTAGACCCCCGCAATTGATTCGAGGAGCCTTTGATTTGGTGAAGCATAAAATGTGGCAATCGATGTTGGCATCTGGTCAAATAGCCCACGTTTTTTCCTTGGTGCATTCCGCTGTACCCGTTATAAATGCTTTAGCAGGAAAGAACCGTGCTTGGCCTTTAGCTGACCCAGTCATTCAATTGCCTGTGAGCGCATCACAAATCGCGGATTTTCGTGTAAGTCAGAGGATCCCCTCGAATAAAAAAGTCTATTTGAATTTTGGACAGCTTGATCAGCGGAAAGGAATCGAGGGATTTTTATTGGCCTGCAAGCAACTGACCCCAGTGGAGTTGAATCAAATTTGCTTGCTTTTGGCGGGGCCTATTGAAACCACTTATCAAGCGCATATTGAGTCCCTCTTAAGCGAGTTGCCGGATTTGGAAGTTCTTAGGCTTTTTGATCAGCTGCATTATCCAACAGTCGAATTATGTTTCGAAGTTTCAGATGTGGTATTGGTGACCTACCAGGGACATATGGGCATGAGTTCTGTTTTAATTCGAGCGGCATTGGCGGGTAAACCTGTGATTGGAACTTCGATGGGAACGATTGGCGCAACGATCGACGCGTATCAATTAGGTCTTTCGATCGATCCTTCCAATACGTTTGAATTCGCGCAGGCATTAACTGGCAAGCTGAAAGCGAATGCGGTATTACAAGCTGAACTTGTGCATCAAAATTCTGTGGAGGCTTTTGTCCTTACGATAGCGCAAGGTATTGAATCTTTGAGCTAAGATCCTTGAGTAAATTCTTTGTTCTTTCGGGACGGGCATCGGTAATAAACACTTGTCCAAAATGATCTTCGGCCATCATTTCGATTAAACGTTGAATTCTTCGGTCGTCTAATTTATCAAAAATATCATCGAGCAATAATAGCGGTTTTCGAGGCTTAACAGCGGTTAATGCGTCGAATTGTGCGAGTTTAAGCGCAACGACAAAGCTTTTGGTTTGCCCTTGCGATCCGTATTTTTTCAAGGGATAGTCATTGATTTCAAAGTCGAAATCATCCCGATGAATACCTACGGTTGTTCGTTGGGCTGCAAAATCTTGCCGTTCTGCCTGTTTCAAGGCATCGTCTAATTGGCCCGCTTCAAATGTAGATTCCAAGCGAATCATCACCTGCTCTCGATCGTCCGATAAGGCAGCATAATGCGCCTGAAAACGGGGTAAAAAATCTTTCAAGAACTCAATACGCGCCGCGTTAATCGATTCGCCTAAGATCACCAATGGTTCATGGTAACTCGCGAGCATCAACGAATCATGCGTTCCGCTTTCCGCAAACATTTTGAGCAAACTGTTTCGCTGCTGGACGATGCGGTTATAGCGCATCAGGTTTTCCAAGAAACCGCGGTCTAGCTGAGCCATGACGCCGTCGAAGAATCGCCGACGGGTATCGCTGCTGTCGCGCACGAGGTCCGTATCGTGCGGATCCATAAGCACTATCGGGAAATTGCCGATGTGATCAGCTAGTCTTGTATAGGGTTTTTGATCTCGTAATAATGCTTTTTTCTGTCCTTTTTGAACGGCACAGGTAATCTGTGTTTCCGTTTCGGGAACATGCTCATCCTTTTGAAAGATAAAGCTGCCTTGCACCATGAAAAAGTTATCGCCGTGTCGGATGCACAAGGGGTCAGCCACGCCACGCGCGCTTTTGGTTAAGGAAAGAAAATGGATGGCATCGAGGAGATTCGTTTTACCGATTCCGTTTTCGCCGACGATGCAATTGATATGGGGAATAAATTCAAATTGCGCCTCCTCGTAGGATTTAAACTGTTTGACCTGTAAGGATTTTAGGTACATAGGGACGAGCGAATGGGCACAACGCTGTAAAAATAAAGAATAATACGCGATTTTTTGGCTGCTTGCGTGTTTTGTTTTAATTTCGCCTTGATTTTGACTGGGGCATTTTCCCTGGGCAACAAAAAATTTCCGATCGACAGATGGCAAAGAAAGAAACACAAGCACCTAAGTATTCCAAAGAGACCTACATGTACTGGTACGAATCCATGCAATTACAACGCAAATTCGAAGAGAAGTGCGGTCAATTGTACGGAATGCAAAAAATTAAAGGTTTTTGTCACTTATACATTGGCCAGGAGGCTTGTTCTTCTGGTTCTAAATCGGCCTTACGCGAAGGCGATAAATACATTACCGCTTACCGTGACCACGGCATCCCATTAGCTTTAGGAACATCCCCTAACGCGATTATGGCCGAATTATACGGTAAAATTACGGGTGCTTCCAAAGGAAAAGGTGGCTCGATGCACATCTTTGATAAAGAAGTTGGCTTTGTAGGAGGACACGGAATCGTAGGGGCACAAATCCCATTGGGTGCTGGTTTGGCATTCGCTGAGAAATATAAGAAAACAGGTAACGTATCGATCACCTATTTCGGTGATGGTGCATCTCGTCAAGGAGCTTTGCACGAAGCGTTCAACATGGCCATGACGTGGAAATTACCTGCGATTTTTGTTGTAGAAAATAACGGTTACGCGATGGGAACTTCGGTTGCACGTACATCGAACGTAACAGAATTATACCAATTAGGAGAAGCCTATGATATGCCATCTGAAGCGGTTGACGCAATGGATGTAGAGGCCGTTCACGAAGCGGTTTCACGCGCTGCTGCTCGTGCCCGTGCGGGAGAAGGTCCTACTTTCTTGGAATTCAGAACGTATCGTTACCGTGGACACTCGATGTCAGATCCTCAAAAATACCGCTCTAAAGAAGAGGTTGAGGCTTACAAAGAGCGTGATCCGATCGAGCAAGTGAAGCAACGTATTTTTGAATATGGTATCGCCACTCAAGCGGATTTAGATGCAATCGATGCGAAGATCAAGGTTCAAGTTCAGGAATCTGTTGATTTCGCAGAAGCATCTCCATTCCCTACCGCAGATGAAGCATACAAAGATGTATATGTTCAAAATGATTACCCGTTCATTACGGAGTAATTCAATTCGCATATTGATTGAGAGGCGCGGGATTCATTCCGCGCCTTTTTTATTACACGAGTAATTTCTCGATCGCCAAAATTTCATCCCGGAATTTCGCTGCTAATGGGAAGTCCAAATCACGCGCAGCACGCTCCATCTCTTTTTGAACCGCCTCTTTCTGTTTCTTCAGTTCTGGTTTGCTCATGTAGGCTAATAGAGGATCTGCCGCCTGCAAGGATTCTTTTGGCGTAATGCCGTATGATTTCATCGGTTTCGCCATGCGATCCGCAATCGACGTTTGCTCCATGATTTCATCGTGACTTCGCCAAATGGTTTTGGGCGTGATGCCATGTTCTGTATTGTAGGCCATTTGTCTTTCGCGCCTACGATTCGTTTCCGAAATAGCCCGCTCCATGGATCCCGTCATTTTGTCGCCATACATGATCACCCGTCCATTCTCATTCCGCGCTGCCCGACCAATCGTCTGAATCAACGAACGAATATCACGCAAGAAACCTTCTTTATCGGCATCCATGATAGCGACCAACGAAACTTCCGGCAGGTCTAGTCCTTCGCGCAATAAATTTACCCCCACCAATACATCGATAACGCCTAAGCGTAATTCTCTTAATATCTCAACGCGCTCCAAGGTTTTGATTTCCGAGTGGATGTAGCGGCATTTGACGCCCACGCGATCGAGGTATTTTGACATTTCCTCAGCCATGCGTTTGGTCAAAGTCGTAATCAACACACGTTCTTTTTTCTTGATGCGGTCATATACTTCATCCAGTAAATCGTCAATCTGGTTCTTCGTAGGTCGAACTTCGATTAACGGATCCAATAATCCCGTAGGTCGAATGATTTGTTCCACCACGACTCCTTCAGATTGCTTTAATTCGTAGTCGGACGGAGTCGCCGAAACGTAAATCGTTTGGCCTACAATGTCCTCAAATTCTTGGAAGGTTAATGGACGGTTGTCCATCGCAGAAGGCAAACGGAATCCGTATTCGACCAAGGATTCTTTCCGGGAACGGTCGCCGCCGTACATCGCACGAATCTGCGGCATGGTCACGTGGCTCTCGTCCACGACCATCAGGAAGTCATCTGGGAAAAAGTCAAGCAAACAGAAGGGGCGCTGGCCCGGTTTCCGTTGGTCAAAATAACGTGAATAGTTCTCGATACCTGAGCAATAACCCAACTCGCGCATCATTTCTAAATCAAATTCCGTTCGCTGCTTGATGCGTTCCGCCTCTTGCAGTCGGCCATCTTTTCCGAAATACGAAATTTGATTCACCAAATCCGCCTGTATATCTGAAATTGCATTGTTCAAGGTCTCGCGTCCCGTAACGAATAAATTCGCTGGGAAAATGGCCACCATCGTCTCTTTCGAAATTTTCTTGCCTGTCCACGGATCGATGCGGTGAATTTCTTCGATTTCATCACCAAAGAAAATCACGCGGTAGCCGAAATCTGCATAGGCCAAAAAGATGTCCACCGTGTCACCTTTCACACGGAACGTTCCGCGTAAAAACTCGCCTTCGGTTCGCGAATAAAGAATCTCAACGAGACGGAAAAGGAATTGATTGCGAGAAATCGTTTCCCCTACGCCAATCCGCATGATGGAGTTCTTGTATTCATCGGGGTTTCCCATACCGTAAATACAAGAAACGGAGGCGATGACGATGATGTCGCGCCGACCGGACATCAAGGCGGCTGTGGTGGCGAGCCTTAATTTCTCAATTTCTTGGTTGATGGAAAGATCCTTTTCAATGTAGGTGCCCGTGGAGGCGATGAAGGCTTCCGGTTGGTAATAATCGTAATAGGAAATAAAATATTCGACAGCGTTTTCAGGAAAGAAGGATTTGAATTCGCCGTATAGTTGTGCTGCCAGTGTTTTGTTATGGGATAAAATCAAGGTTGGCCGATTGACCTCTTTGATGACATTCGCAATCGTGAAGGTTTTTCCTGAACCTGTCACACCTAGAAGTGTTTGAGATCTTTCTTCTTTGTGAAGGCCTTCTACCAATTCCTTGATGGCATTGGGTTGATCTCCTGTGGGTTGATAGGATGACGCGATTTTAAATTCCATGTTCAAAAGTACATAATATTCGCTTGCGGAGAATAGGAAATGTGCTGAGAAACGGGTTATTTTTGAGGGTAAAAAATCAACAGATGATCAAGAACATAGCACTTTTAGGAATTGCTTTTTTGGGATGCGCATCCAAAGAAGCTCCAAAACCCTTTTTGCCAACGGAACCTACTACGCCGATTGCGCCGAAGGTATACACATTCACGAAGGACCCGATTTGGGTGGATGAATTTGAAACACCGGGTTTGCCCAATGATAAATTTTGGTCCTATGATGTAGGAGGTTCAGGCTGGGGCAATAATGAATTGCAAAATTATACAAAAGCAGATATTGATAACGCACACATTGAAAATGGTATTTTAACGATCGAAGCTCGGAAAGAGACAACTGGCGCGAACAACTATTCTTCAGCTCGTATTGTCACAAAAGGCAAGCAAGACTTTTTGTATGGAAAGGTAGAAGTTCGGGCTAAGATTCCGGCAGGTCGTGGAAACTGGCCGGCTATTTGGATGTTGGCAAGTCAATCGGATTACGGTTCTGCCTACTGGCCAGATAATGGCGAGATTGATATTTTGGAGCACGTGGGTTATGATCCAGGGGTGATGCATTTTTCTGTACATACCAAAGCGTTCAATCACGTGATCGGTACCCAAAAAACGGCTACGATGCGCATGGATGATTTTGATAAGGAGTTTCATGTGTATACCATGGAGTGGACACCGCAAAATATCAAATCCTACATTGATGGAAAATTGTATTTCACGTTTGAAAATTCCAGTCGGGGATGGGAAGAGTGGCCCTTTGATAAGAAGCAACACATCTTGTTGAATTTAGCCATCGGAGGAAACTGGGGTGGTCAAAAAGGTGTTGACGACACGATTTTCCCCAATAAGTTTTTGATTGATTACGTCCGTGTGTACGGATTAAACCCATAAGCATGAGATACCCAGCCGCCGCGGAGGCCTTTGATCGATTATTGTGCATCATGGATGATTTGCGGGAGAAATGCCCGTGGGATAAAAAGCAGACTTTGGATACCTTGCGTCATTTGACGATCGAGGAGACCTATGAATTATCGGATGCGATATTGTCCAAAGACATGGCTGAAATTCGGAAGGAAGTCGGGGATGTCATGTTACATCTGGTTTTTTACAGTAAGATTGGGTCGGAAACAGGTGATTTTGATGCGACCTCCATGTTAAATGGCATATGCGAGAAATTGATTTCGCGTCATCCGCATATTTATGGGGATGTAGTGGCAGAGACGGAGGAAGCGGTGAAGGCCAACTGGGAAGCCTTGAAATTAAAGGAAGGAAATAAGTCGGTGTTATCAGGCGTTCCGGGTTCTTTACCCTCGTTGGTGAAGGCGATGCGGATTCAGGAGAAGGCTCGTGGAGCGGGATTTGATTGGGAGGAGAAGGAGCAAGTTTGGGAGAAGGTGGAAGAGGAGTTGGGGGAATTCAAAGAGACTTTTG
>JBEEOB010000008.1:0-17840 GCA_041191865.1 Bacteroidota bacterium | reverse complement strand
TTATTACGCAGGTTATTATTACGCAGGATATTACGTCTGCGCGTAACCGGTTTGATAGGTTTTTGATGTTAACTTATTTTCGCCGGCCTGTGAGTCGGCATTTTTATTTTATGAGCTTTTCTATTTCACCCGCTTCGCGTTTAAAGTCTGTTGAAGAATATTATTTCTCCACAAAACTTAAGCAAATCGCTGCTTTGCGCGCGGCCGGCACTCCCGTGATCAACCTCGGCATAGGCAGTCCAGACCTCGCTCCTTCTCAGGAAACGATCGAAGCCTTGACATCATCCGCAGCAAATCCTGCGAACCACGCCTATCAAGGTTATCAAGGAATTCCTGCTTTACGTGAAGCTTTTGCCGCATTTTATGCCAAGCACTATGGGGTGACAGTTGATCCTATAAATGAAATTTTGCCCTTGATTGGTTCCAAAGAAGGTATCATGCACATTGCTATGGCCTATTTAGAAGCGGGCGATGTGACATTGATTCCTAATCCAGGCTACCCAACTTACCAGGCGGCCTGCTCGCTTGCGGGTGCGACGGTTCTGGCTTATGAGTTGACTGAGGCGAATGGCTGGTTACCCGACTTAGACGCTTTAGACAAACAAGATTTATCGAAAGTGAAAATCATGTGGGTGAATTATCCCCATATGCCTACGGGTGCCAAAGCGGATTTGGCGTTTTTTACAAAACTGCGTGATTTCGCGATTCAGCATTCTATTTTATTGGTCAACGATAACCCATACAGTTTCATTCTCAATGATAATCCGATCAGCCTCTTAGCCGTTCCAGGCATGAAAGATGTCGCGATTGAATTAAATTCTCTTTCGAAATCCCACAACATGGCCGGTTGGCGTATCGGTGCGGCATTCGGCCGGGCGGAGTTATTAGGACCCGTGTTGAAATTCAAGTCTAACATGGATTCCGGCATGTTTTTACCGCTACAAGAAGCGGCGGTCAAAGCTTTGTCGGCAGATGCCGCATGGTTCGCTCATCAAAATGAAATCTACAAGACGCGCCAACAAAAGGTATTTGAATTGATGGATTTATTGGGTTGTGTGTATGATCCCGCGCAGACAGGCATGTTTGTTTGGGCACGGATACCCGCATCATGTGAATCTGGCTATGCACTTTCCGACAAGATTTTAGAAGAAAATGCGGTATTCATTACCCCCGGTGGCATTTTCGGATCACAAGGAAATGGATATGTGCGCATCTCCTTATGTGCGAAAGAAGAAGTATTTCAAACGGCGATAGATCGCATTAAAAACCAAAGCAATGGAATCTAAGAAGGTAGGTATTATCGGAATCGGGTTAATTGGCGGATCCATCGCAAAAGCATTGCGTACATCGGGTTGGGCATCGGAACTCATCGGGATAGATGCGAATCCTGTTCATGCGACGAAGGCGCTATCCTTGCGATTAGTGGATGAAATATTGACCCTTGAAGAAGCCATCAAGCGTGTTGAGGTATTTGTTTGTGCAACACCGGTTGACATGTTGGTTCAAATCATCCCGAATATATTGGATCTATTAAAACCGAACCAAATTGTGATTGAGGTAGGCTCCACCAAAACACCCGTGTATGAAGCCCTAAAAAATCATCCAAAACGCAAGCAATTTGTATCGACTCACCCGATGGCAGGAACAGAGTTTTCGGGACCGGAAGCAGCTGTCGAAGGCCTTTTTACCGGAAAACGTGGCGTAATTTGCGACAAGGAATTAAGTTCAATGGAGGCCGTATCGACTATCGAAAGTTTATACCGGGATGGATTAGGCATGAATCTCATTTACATGAATTCAATCGACCACGATGTGCACACGGCTTACATTTCGCACATTTCACACATCTGTTCGTTCGCCTTAGCGAATACGGTTTTGGAAAAAGAAAAGAATGAGGAGCGGATTTTCGAATTGGCATCCACGGGTTTTGAGTCGACGGTCCGTTTGGCCAAATCATCCCCCGAAACATGGTCACAGATTTTCCACCAAAATCAGGAGAATCTCATGGATGTATTAGACGAATACATCAATACCCTATTGAAATATAAAGGCCTGATGTTATCTGGTAGTTATGATAAACTCAAAGATGAATTAGGGAAAGCCAACGACATCGGTCGGATTCTGAATAAACAATAATAAAAAAGCCCCGACTCACATCGGGGCTTTTTATTTAGTTTCCTTTCGGAGCCTTGTAGGCAACCGGCTTCCACGTATTATTTTTTCCATTGATGTCAGGGAAGACATGATCCGGATCAATCGTCACGGATTTGATTGGCAAGGTTGTAGACGTCTTAAATGTCCAAGAACCACCACGTTGCCAGATTTCAACCGGGAATGTAAATCGTTCTTTCGCTCCACCGGCAACTTCCACCTCAACAATGGCAGGCATCGCCATTTTGTCCAGGTTTTCAATCGTTACCAAAGCACCTTTGGAAGGATCCTGATCGATGTAATCCACATCTTTCACGGATTGATCGAGTTTCCACAATTCGTAGAACCATGCTCGCCAGAACCAACCTAAATCTTCCCCAGCACCATCTTCCATGGCACGGAAGAAATCACGCGGTGTAGGATGTTTGAATGCCCAATTCTTAATGTATTGTTTGAATGCATAATCAAAACGATCAGCACCCAAAATGTTTTCACGCAAGATCCGTAAACCAAAACCTGGTTTGTTATATGCTTCCCAACCAAGGTTACGTGGCTGAATTACATCCGGAATCGACATGATTGGATCTGCCTCTGCACGGAACATGCGCGGAGCGATTTGATGCATATCAAATTTTTGATTCTTGTACTCTCCTTTGTTGAAGGCATCCGTTGAATAGAAATTGATGAACGTATTAAAACCTTCATCCATCCAAGCGAATTTACGCTCGTTGTTTCCGACAATCATCGGGAACCAGTTGTGGCCAAATTCATGATCCGTTACACCCCATAAAGAGGCGGTTTGATCCCGGTATCCACAGAAAATAATTCCTGGATATTCCATACCCGAAACGATACCCGCTACATTCGTTGCCACAGGATACGTGTACTCATATAACCAATTAGAATAATGCTCAATCGAAGCTTTTACGTATTCCGTGGAACGCGCCCAAGCTTTTTCACCGTCAGATTCAATCGGGTAAACAGAAACAGCTGTTGCTTTTTTGCCACTTGGCAAATTAATCATTGCGGCATCTTGAATGAACGCTTTCGAAGTAGCAAAAGCAACGTCACGGGCATTTTTACATGCAAATTTCCAAGTCAACCGATCTTTAGCTGGACGAGATGATGCATCCGTCACTTCAGCCGCTGAACGAATAATCACTGTTTTTTCGGATGTTTTCGCTGCAGCCCAACGCTTCATTTGCTCCGCGGTATATACATCTGCTGGATTCAATAATTCACCCGAACCTACCACGATGTGTGAAGCCGGAACATTGATTGAATATTCGAAATTACCATATTCCAAATAGAACTCACCCGCACCTAAATACGGCAATACATTCCAACCTTCGATGTCATCGTACACACACATGCGAGGGAACCATTGAGCCACGGTGTAAATATCTCCGTTCTTCGTTTCTTGGATACCCATGCGGTCAGAACCGTTTTTAGGTGATGTGAACGAATAAACGATTTTGATTTTCGCGATGCCTGCTTTTTCTGCTAAAGGAGATGCGAGACGAATTTGCATCCGCGTATCTTCTACGATAAAATTAGCTGGTTTTCCATCCACCGAAACGCTTTCGATTTTATATCCACCTTCAAAGGCTACGTTTCCAAAACGGCCACCCATAACAGGTGTCGTTTTACCCCCACGGGATTGCGTATTGAACGAGTTTTGGTCTAATTGCAACCAAAGGAAAGGCAATTTATCAGGCGAATAATTTTTGTAGGTAATTTCCACATCCCCTGAAATCTTGCGATTCGTATCGTCTAGCGAAGCAGAAATTTTATAATCAGCTACATTTTGCCAGTAGTTTGGACCCGGTACACCTGCCGCTGAACGTGCAGGAGAAACAGGACCATAATTCCACAAGGGGTGAAATAATTCGTAGGCATTGTACTGCGCAAAGACTTGCCCAGAACAAAGCAGAAGACTTAAGGTAATTAGTTTTTTAATCATTAGGATGAAGTTATAGGTAATAAATTATTCAAAAATGGTCAAAATCTCGTCATCAAGCAAACGTTTTGTCAACCCTAAGGCTTTTGGCACCTCATAATGATAGAAAAACTTCATGGTATGAAGCTTATCTTGATAAAATGCTTTTTCAGAAGAATCTAGTTTGGTAGCAGCAACATTCCCTTGCTTCAACCATTGCCATGCCACCACAACCAAGCCAAATAATTCCATGTAAAGTGTCGAATCAGCCAAGAAAACATCCGGCTGGCCTGCCTTACTCAATTTATGCATCGTTACCTTATTCAGGCTAGCTAATTCGTTGGCCAACATTTCCGCATAAGGTTTCGTTGCCTCATGCGTCATCCCCTGCGAAATATCTGCTTGAATCAATTTTACCAAAGCCTGAACCGCTTTGCCTTGTTCGCTCGGAATTCCGCGGCCCAACAACGTTAAGCCGTGAATGCCCGTCGTACCCTCATAAATGGACATAATCCGAACATCACGTGCCATTTGTTCCAAAGGAAAATCTTCCGTGTACCCATATCCTCCCAACACTTGTAGTCCCTGATTAACAGCCAAAATACCTTGTTCGGCAGGATATGTTTTGGCAACCGGAGTCATTAAATCCAAGAGCATCTGCGCTTCTTTTTGCTCATCACCGGTGAGGCATTTGGATAAATCTTCCCACAGAAAACACTGGAATAGTAATCCCATGGCACCTTCTGTGATTGATTTTTGGTAATACAACATACGTTGTACATCCGGGTGATTTTGAATGAGTGTAGGTGGTGTCTCTGGATCTTTGTTGGTCAACTTCCTTCCTTGACTACGCTCAGAGGCATATTGTTTTGAGAAATGATAAGCAGCCGAAGCGATGTATGCGCCACCCATGCCCACACCTAGACGAGCTTCATTCATCATTTGAAACATGTACATTAAACCCTTATTCGGTTCCCCTACTAAATAACCAATCGAATCTCCTTTGTCACCAAAGGAAAGGTGTAATGCCGGAGTCGCTTTTTGGCCCATTTTATGGTAGAGTCCCATCGATGTGACTTCGTTCGAAACCCATTGTCCATTTTCTTGTCGGCGCTTCGGAACCACAAAAAGTGAAATTCCTTTCGTCCCTTTCGGAGCGCCTTCTAAGCGTGCTAAAACCAAGTGGATGATATTTTCAGAAAAGTGATTATCTCCACCGGAGATGAATACTTTTTGACCTTTAATCGAATAGGTCCCATTGCCCAAATCTTTAGCGCTCGTGCTCACATCGTTCAAGGAGCTACCAGCTTGGGGTTCGGTTAGACACATCGTGCCCGTCCACTTTCCAGCAAGCATATTGGGAACAAATGCTTGTTTCAATTCTTCGGAACCAAAACTTGCAATTAAGTGAGCCGCACCATTACTCAAACCCGTAAACATTACGATGGAATTATTGGCCGCTCCGCGGATAAATTCATGCGCACCACCCACGATCGAAGGCAATTGCTGGCCTCCTTTTTCATAAGAAAACGTGGCTCCAATCATCCCTGATTCACCCATTTCCTTGACATAGGCCTCTACGGAATGATGGACTTGCACCGTACCATCTACTAATTCAGCCTGTTTACGATCAGCATCCACGAAATGTGGGCGCAAATGGCGTTCAGCAATTTGCTCGGCAGAATCCAGAACCATGTCAAACATGTCCGGGGCATAATCAGCATAACGGGGATATTGGCACAAAGCACCATAATTGAAAACCTCTTTCAGTATGAAGTCGAGGTTGCGACGGTCATATTCTCTCGGCATAATTTTTCAGTTTAGATGGAAGCAAATTTGCAGAGAAAAAAACTATTATGCAAGCATACTAGTTTGAGGTTTGTTCAGCTACCTTTGGCAAACCTGGGAGGATTGCCAAAGGTAAGGGGAAGAAGCGCATTTTTTAATTAGTAAACTGGTAAATTCAGCCCGACATTATAGGGTACCCATGCAGCCTTCCGACAATCCCATAAAGGAGATTCCGCGTAGCGCATTTTTTTAAAGTCGACGTAATTCACAAGCTTTTGATAGGATGCGGCGGGAATGCCATTGTAGCGATCAATAAATAATCGCTGTTTCGTTTTACCCGCCACCATAAAGTAACCCAGCACTTGGCGCTCTGGATTGTTCAAGCAAGTCAAATTACCAATAATCTGCGCAGGAACTTTATCAAAAATACCCCCTCCTAATGTTCGCTGATCTTCTTGACGCTTCCAAAACTGATGGGTCGATTGGTCGACATGATATACTTCCAATTGCACAAACCATTCCGTAAAGTCATCATATGGAACAGAAACTAATGGCAAAGCAATATCCCGGCCATCCAAAAAGGCATCATCAGCTAAAATCGGCTGGGTGTTTTGAACAGCCTGCCAACACTTATTATAACAAATTGGCACCGGAGCGGGCGGCGCAGGGGGCGTCGGACAAGTAGTCAAAAATTGAATGAAATCTTGTCGTTTGACTAAATAATAATCATTCTGTCCTCGCGAATCTTGTAAACTGGCCCGCACATTAAAATGCATCTCCTCCACTTTTTCAGCGTTCGAATAGGTAGATTCAAAACGATTTAAATCAATGGGCTTCGTTAACTCTTGCCAAGTAGATGCGATGGCTAATCCATCGGGCGTCATAATTTTTAATTGGTATTTTTTGCCCACTTGCCCATTAAATGAAGCAGGTGTTTGATACATCCCCTTTTGAATTTCCTTCAAGCTAATCGCAGCACCTGACTCATCAACAATGCGAACATCAGCTTTGGGAATCGGTTGTCCCTGAAATTGAGTCGGGTCAAAAGGCGAATACCCAGATGTATAATTAATCCGAACGGTATAAGGTCCTGCCAAATTTGACATCTCCCCATAGACCACAACGGCATCACTCAAGTTCTCCGTTTTGAAATCTGTAATTTCTGTCTCACAGGAGAACAAGCCCAACAAGCCAACAAATGCCAATATCCTCCTCATTAAAATTTAAAATTATAGGTTACAGATGGAATTGCAGCTCCCAAAACTGATAATTGATACGTCCTCGCTTGATTAATCAAGCCCGTAGATGATCTAAAAAAGATCGAATAAGCGTTCTGCCTCGATAAGATATTGTAAACAGAGAAATTCCAACTGCCTTGCCAGCGTTTTCCTTCCTTCGGCTCAATGGTAAATCCGATATCCATACGCATGTAAAATGGAATTCGCTCCTGGTTACGTAGCGTGAAACTTGGACTTGAATAGCCATCCAACAAGGGTTGAATCGTCGTATTAGTCAAATAAGTATTATTCGACCCCCCATAGGTATAGGTCGTAGGAGTCAAACCTGACCGTGGAAAAATGCCATTTGCATACCCGTAATCATATAATTCATTAAAGGCATAAATCTTGTAACGCGCATTCGGATAGGTAATCGGGCGACCAGACGTATAGGTGAAATTCGCATTGAATGAAATCCGCTTTGTCAAACGATTATTCAAGACAAATTTGAAATTATGTGGCATATCAAAATTAGCAGGAAATTCCTTCCCAAAATTCGCAGCCATTTGGTTTTCATTGGCCTCAACCAAACGGAAAGATCGTGCATAGGTATACGAAACCCAACCCGTCAACCGCGTTCCTCGCGCCTTTTTTAAGAAAAATTCAGCACCGTAGGCTCGACCTTTACCTACCAACAATTGAGTCTCCACTGTCGGATTTAAATACAAGGCCGCGCCATCAATGTAATCAATTACGTTCGACAGACGTTTGTAATAAAACTCAGCTGATGCCTCAAAAACCGCATTTTGAGCATTGGTAAAATTCTTAAATAAACCAATCGAATATTGATCCGCCACCTGTTGAGGCATGTAGGGATTTGAATTCTTCCAAATATCTACCGGGGAAACAGCCATAGTATTTGACAATAAATGCATGAATTGCTGCATGCGGTTAAAGCCTAATTTGACTGATGTGTTCGTATCCAATTTCACTGCTAATGACAAACGAGGTTCGAAACCTCCATACGATTGAATGACATCGCCCCGATGATATTGTACCGTATCAATAATGGTATTTAAGGCACGAGGCATCCCCAATTTGTATTGATAAAATGTCTGAGCACCCAATAACTGATAAAAGGCATAGCGAAGTCCATAATCCAAACTAATGCGCTTTCCTAACGGTAAACTATGTCCAACATAAACCGCCATTTCACGTGAATTTTCGGCTTGCATCGGAAAGGTATTCACAATAGAGCTTTCCGTACTCGGCTTAAATGTTCCCGCATCATTCCGATACATATTAAATTCCGCACCGAAATCGAGACGCCCCTTTTGCTTTAGATCGAGACTCAAATCTTCCCGCAGCGTCTTTTGACCAATCGAGGGTTTCCATGTGAATTCATAGCCCGATTTTAATCCATCAATTCCATAGGCATAATCACTCGCGAACGCCGTGAAATGATGTGACCAATTATTCCATAACGCATGATGCTGAAAGCTCAAAGTCTTCGTTTGCCAAGAATACAAGGTATCCGAAGCAAACTTAAAACCATCATGACTGATGTAACCCGATAGGGAAATTCGTTGGTTTTCGCTCAATTTATGCGTCAACTTAAAATTGACATCATAGAAGTCGGCTTTACTTTTTTGCAAAGCGGGATTTGGGAAATAACCCAGGTAAAAATCCGACATAGAACCTCGTGCACCCAAAATCAATGAAGTTTTCCCTTTGACCAAGGGACCATCCACCAACAAGCGGCTGGAGATAGGCCCTACCCCACCTTGTAAGCTCCACTTTTCAAAATTTCCTTCCTTTACGCGAACATCCAAGACGGATGAGGCGCGCCCCCCGTACATACTCGGAATACCTCCTTTGTACAAACTCAAATCCTGCACCATATCGGCATTAAAGCCGGTAAAAAATCCAAATAAATGAGAGGTATTAAATAAAGGTACGCCATCCAAAAGCACGAGATTTTGATCCACATTCCCTCCACGAACATTAAAGCCTGAAGCGCCTTCCCCGACCGTAGAAACGCCAGGTAACAACATGATGCTTCGGATCACATCAGCCTCCCCCATCAGATTAGGGAGTTTTTTCAAGGTCTTGCTGGACATCTTTTCCACGCCCATGATGGTCCGATTGACATTGGCATCTGACTTCTCCGCTGAAATAACAACCTCATCCAAAATCTGTTCCGATTTCTCTAAAAGCACGGTCATGCTCGCATTCGCTTTCAAATCAATACGCCCCGTTTTGAATTTATAACCCAAGCTGCGAAAAACCATTTGATAAGAACGTGCGGGTAAGGTCACGGAGAAATGGCCAGCAGAATCCGTGCGCGCACCGATTGACAAACCCGAAAACAAGACCGATGCACCCTCTAGTGGAGCTTTGGTTTCAACATCCTGAATGGTTCCTGAAAAAATAAAATAGCCTCTTTTTTGACCTAGCGATGCAAAGGACAAGAGCAAGCAACACACGAGCAATACCTGCCTCATCGTTTTTTGTTTCGTAAAATTAAAATTCCTTTGGCAGTCTTCCAGGCAGGATCAAATCCACCTGCAGGGAATTTCGCCACAGCATGACTGCCTAATACCACATCCAAATCCCCATCCCCTTCAATGTCGGCGATATCCATCACCGACCAGCGTCCCAAGTGATTCACCGGAATCGTGAATTGATTAAATGCTTTACCCGTATTTTTAAAATAAATCAAACCTTCCGCAGGACGATTTGCTACATCTGGAAATAAAGCAATGGATATCATATCTTGATCCCCATCTGAATCTAAGTCGGCAAGCATCACCTTCGTCGCTCCATTTTGAGGATAAAACGCCTTTTGCTTAAATGTCATATTTGCTTGATTCGTATAGACATAGACCCCGTGATAAGGCTTTAAAATGGTAGAAAAATCCGCATTATCACCCGCCGTACAGACAATATCCAAATCCCCATCGCCATCCACATCGCCCATATCAAAGGAACTCGTCCCATAAATCGACGGGAATCGCAATAAACGACTTTCCTCAAAATTCAATCCTCCTTTATTCGTGTACAGCATGATGCGCTCATCCCCTTGCGCAAAAAGGGCTACAATATCCAGACGACCATCGCCATTAAAATCGCGAACATCCACATGTGTTGCACCGGTCTGAGGATTTAAGACTTTCTTCGTCCAAGTGGCCCCTTTTTTCTTCCAAACCGACATGCCTCCTTGCATAAATCCAAATTCGCTGCTAATCAATTCATCTTGACCATCGCCATCCAAATCGCGCGCCTTTAATTCAATGGGGCGATTCAAACTTTTGATAAGCATCGTAGGCTCACTCCCCGCATACGACTTAATCGAACCATTTACATCGGGATTTGCCTGGGTCGTTGTACCGATAAACGTAAATAAGTATTGACTTTTCCAAGCTTCAATGTAGGTCAAGGCGTCTTGATTTTCCAATGGCTGCTTGGGCTTCCCTGATGCATCCAGCACCCAAATAACCCGATTGGATTGATCACCAGCGATAATTTGATGTTTCTGTGCATCAATGCGAACAGCGGTAAAATTAGGAATCGTTGCATTTGCTTTGGAAACAGGAAGATCTTCTATGGCGAATAATCCGTTTTCTTCTGGCAATGCAGGATAAGCTGGCATAGCTAATTCTTTAGGTGCCTCCGTCAGATAATATGCTTTGATTTTTTCCCAATCCTCATCGGGAATCATTTGCGACGCTGGCCGCATAATGGCGTAATCAGAAAGTGGTTTTTCCAATTGGTCAATCTCATGCGAAACGCCCAACATGACCGCCATATAGGGAAGCGTTGAATACTTCCATACGTTTTGGGGCAATAAAGCTGGACTTGGCAACATGTGACAAGATTGGCAATATTGTTTGGCTAATTGTTCGCCTTCTTTCACATCCTTCTTGCAAGAGGCAAAAGCGATGAAGGTAAAAGCCAATAAGCCGTATATGATCCGCATTAATTCAGCTTTTTAAAGATTTGCATCGTCGCTGAATTGCGTGTCACAAAATACAATGGCCCTTTAGGAGTATTTACAATCTTGATATCCCGCACATCACCATCTTGTAAGAAACCTGTTTCGGTCGGGATCATCGGACTGAATCCGCCCTTTCCATTACCTTTCAGGATTAACCCAAAGAAAGCGTCGTAACGCGCTTGGTACATCGATGCTCCATTGAAATTACCCCCCAATAAAACGTCCAAATTGCCATCCTTATCCACATCTTCAGTACGCAATACCATCACCTTTGAAACCTGTGCCAATGCCGGCAAGAAATGGATTTCAAATTTACCTTTTCCTTTGTTTTCTACATACACCGACTCAAACGTATTCACCATGCGTTCTGTCGCTCCCTTCAATTCATTATCCCCAAACAAATCTTCGATGGTGTTCCCAGCAAACTCATTGTATTTCGTGTATTTCTTACTGATGATACTCGGGATTTGTTTACCCATCTCGTCCTTGCTATTAATTGGGAACCAATCATCCCCGCGGTTATACGAGATAATGTGTTCTTCTGTATCATTCTTGTCAATGTCTTTGATCAACATCCGAAGCTTACCATCCAACTGCTTGCGCAATTTGGTATTCGTTCCGAGGTTACCGACAACAAAATCTACATCGCCATCTTTATCAAAATCTCCTGCGGTCAAACCACCCCAGAAGCCCGTAAATTCTTCTAACCCATTTTCAAGCAAGGTTAATTTACCTTTTTGGTTTTCATAGGTTTTCATCGGCATCCAGTCTCCTACAACTGTTAAATCTTGATCTCCATCCCGGTCAATGTCCGCCCAAATGGCTTCTGTCAACATGCCCGCTTCACGTAAGTCGGGCGCTAAAGCTTGCGTGCGATCGCTGAATTGACCCTTGCCATTATTCACGAGTAGATAAGACTTCGGCGAATAACCATAGTGGTAACCCACAACGCGGCCTCCTACGAACAAATCCATATCCCCATCCCGATCAAAGTCGCATGGACGAACCACAGACTTATTATCATACATCGGGGGCAAGGCTTTTAAATCCCGGCTAAAGTTTCCTTTGCCATCGTTTTTGTATAAACGATCAAACTGCTCAGGCATTTTATCAAAAAACTCATTTCCACCTGACACCACATAGAGATCTAAATCCTTATCACCGTCCGCGTCAAAGAACAAGGCATCTACATCTTCATACAAGCTATCCACTTTGAAAGAAGGTTGAGGTGAAAGGGCAAAGCCATTCGGCTTTTGAACGTACAATTGTCCTGCTTGGTATTTTGCCCCGCCTACATAAAAATCTTCTAAACCATCTCCATTTACATCTCCCACAGCCATTTTAGGACCTTCAATGGATACTTTAAAAGGAACCAATAATTCGCGGTTAAAATCGAAATAGGTATTTTCTTGGTGTAGATAAGGAATATTGAATGTGTTCGTAACTTCTTCAAACAAAGGTTTGGTTTGCGTAAAGAATTGAAAATCCTTCACCGACATCTGCGCGTTCTTCTGATCCAACGTCAACAATTCGTTGATTTTGGGATTTTTAATAATCTGCATTTTCTCATTTTCCCAAATGACAATCAACGAATCCACCTGAGTCAATTGACCAATCCCGAAAAGTAAGGTAGGCTCCACTGAACTCATAAAACCACGCGTCGGCATCATCTGCTGCAATTGTTGGCCCTCCTTGGTTTTCAAAATCACCTTCGCACCAATACCAAAGGTATTCATGCCTTCGCCTTTGAATTTCACTTTCACAAAATTGTTCTTCAACAACTCACGCGAATGGTTTTCGTAAATACCTGCCGGCTCATTGAGGTTATTCGAAATCAAATCTAAATCTCCATCATTATCCAAATCGGCATATGAACTACCATTCGAAATCCCTTCTTCTTCAAATCCCCAGGTCAAAGACTTGTCTTTGAAACGCAAATCCTTAGAACCTTGAAACAGGTAATTATGCACCTTGCCACTCGGCATTAAATCAATGGCTTCTTGATCCAATTTATGCGAAGTCGGTAAACCGTAATGCAGCGAATCCCCAATTACGAATTTCAAATAATCCAAATCGTTTGGTCGGCGTAAGATTCCGTTTGAGATAAAAATATCTTTTAATCCATCCCCATCATAATCGGCCATTAAGGTACTCCAACTCCAATCGGTCGCCGCAACACCCGAAGAAGCTGCGATATCTGCAAACTTTTGCCCACTCATGTTGAGCTGCAAACAGTTCCGACTGTATTGGTTGAAATAGCCAAACTGTAATTTGTACATGTAGATATCCAAGGGATCTTCCCCGACGGATGATTTTTCTACTTTTTCATCTTCCGGATACATATCCAAAGTCATGACATCTTGGAATCCATCGTTGTTGATATCAGCGATATCGGATCCCATGGAAAAGCGACTTAAGTGCTTAAAATGTTCTTTGATGCCTTCTTTGTAGGTTCCGTCTTTTTGATTGATGTAATAATAATCGTCTTCGTGGAAGTCGTTGCTGACGTAGATATCAAGCCATCCATCATTGTTCAAATCCGCAACAGAAATACCCAAACCATAGCCCATGGCAGCTTGGTAAATACCAGATTCCGCGGAGATATCTTTGAATTTACCTCCATCGTTTCGATACAAGTAATCGCCGGCCTCGTTGTCTTTCAACATCCGAGTATTCACCCGGTCGTATGAACGTGTATTGTGCACGGCGTGGTTCAACAAATAGCAATCCAAATCACCGTCTTTATCATAATCAAAAAAGGCTGCCTGCGTCGAAAATCCGGTAAAATCCAAGCCAAATTCATTGGCTTTTTCGGTAAACGTATTGTCACCATTATTGATGTACAATTCATTCGACCCCTCCATGCCTTTGAAATTACTCACGGCACAAACATAAATATCCAAAAAGCCATCACCATTAACATCGGCCATGGTTACACCCGTTTTCCAGTCGGAGAACCCGGCCACACCCGCCTTTTCGGAGATATCTTCAAATTCCATATTCCCCTTATTCAGGTACAACTTATTTTTCCCTTGATTCGAGGTAAAAAATAAATCAACCAGGCCATCATTATTGATATCTCCTGAAGCGACGCCACCTCCATTGTAGAAATAGAGGTAATCGAGGATATTAAAATCGGGGGTTTCTTTGATTTGATTGGTAAAATCAATGTGTGTTTTCGAGGCCGGCAATTTCTCGAACAATTGCACATCATCGCCTGATTTACACGCTAGGAAACCAATGGATAAAATGAAAAATGCGAGATACTTATTCATAAACTACTTATTATTTAACTTGAAACACTTGTGCTTTGTCATTGTTTTTAGCGAGGACAACAAAATTCCCTCCTTTTCCTTTTGCAATCGCCATTTTGCGAACTTGGCCACGGGTCTGAAAACCTGTCTCTTTTGATCGCTTAGCAGCAAATTTCCCTTGACCTAAACCCTTCAGCATCAAACCATACAAAGCATCAAAACGACCCCATTCAGGCAATGAATCAAAGAAATTTCCAGCTAACAGGATATCAACTTTCCCATCGTGATCAAAGTCGGCCACCACTATTCCGCGAATCGGTGAGAATTGAGCTTCATAAGGTAAGTTTTGAAGACTAAAATTCCCTTTACCATCATTTATCAAAAACGCTGACTCGGTTGTGGTGATTTGACGAAGCACCATACCTGTCCGTTGATCATCCGAATACAATTCCTCAACGGTCTTATTTGCATAATCCTTATACTTGATAAACTTCTGTTTAATCGCGGGCGTTGCACGTTGTAATTCGCCCTTTAACACCATTGGATAGGTATTCCCGTCCTCTGTAACGCAAGAGATAATTTGTTCCACCGTACCATTCTTATCGAAATCATTGACGGAAAGCGTCGCTGGAAATTCCGCAGATGCTTTGATTTTTGAATTTAAGCCCAGGTTTCCAGCAATAAAATCCAGATCCCCGTCTCCATCAATATCGGCTGGCTTTAAACAGCCCCACAATCCTTCAGAACCTGGAACCATGTCTTGCTTAACCAATTTACGTCCGCGTTCATTTTTGAATACCACGATGCCACCCCAATCCTGCGCAACAACTAAATCCGCATATCCGTCTTTGTTGACATCAGCCCACTCCGCATCGGTAACCATTCCCAACTCACCAATTTCCGGCATAAAACGTTTTGAGTAGTTTTTAAATCCACCCGTTCCGTCATTGATGTACAAATTACTACTAGGACTCATGCCATATTTCGTTGACAACATGCGCGAGCCAACAAATAAGTCTAGATCACCATCATGATCCATGTCGGCGGCTGTCGCACAAGAACCATTTTCAAAGATGGTCGGAAAGCGTAAATCACGTTTAAAATTTCCTTTCCCGTCGTTCAAATACAATAAATCGTGTAATTCAGGTGCATTGATATCAAATTCATTACTTCCTGTTACGACAAACAAATCCAGGTCTTTATCCCCATCTGCATCAAAGAAAATGGCGTCTGTATTCTCGGTCGTTTGATCTAAGCTGAAATCGGCTTGAGGACTTTCTTTAAACTGACCAGAAGCTTGCTGAATGAATAATTGCTTCTTCTGCCCTGCAGCACCACCTAAATAAAGATCATCCAATCCGTCTCCGTTCACATCACCAACTGCCATCGCGGGACCCTGTGTAGAAAATTTCTGCTTCAATAATACATCCCGATCCCAGTCGTTGAACATGCTTTCTTGATGTTCATAATTTAATTTTGTGGCTGTCACATCAGCGAATAATTGCTTCGCAATAAATGGCATAAACTTAAATTGCGTTGTGGCCTTCGCGTAATCCAATGTCAAAACTTGGTCTGCCTTCACATTAAACAAGGTTTGCATTTTATCATCTGGCCAAATGATTTGCAAGGAATCAATTTTCCCATTTTGACCTAAGCCAAAAACCATTTGATGGTCACTTGAAGATTGAAAACCTCGATTAGGCATTTGTTGGAGCATCTTGATTTGACCCCCTTGATACAAAGTTACCTTCGCTCCGATTCCATTTAAATTCCGTCCTGTCCCTTTCAAATGAATGGTCAAATAATGGTTTTTAAATTTCTCATTTGTCTTATTTTTAAACACCGAAAGAGGGGCATTCACATTATTAACGACTAAGTCCAAATCTCCATCATTATCCAAATCGCCATAGGCCGAGCCATTTGAAAAGCCTGGTCCTTCTAATCCCCAGGCTTTTGCTTGATTAGCAAACTTCAAATTTCCTTCGTTCTTGAATGCATAATTTGGAATTGGTACAGAGGATATCTTATCGGTAAATTCTTTGTAGTCGAACTTCTTTCCGTTCAACATCTGCTGCATCGTATTTCGATCGCCTAAGAAATCCACAAAATCCTGATCTGTTAAATCCTTAGCAATCCCATTGGCAACAAAGATGTCTTTTTGTCCATCGTTATCCATGTCAAAAATTAAAGCACCCCAAGACCAGTCGGTGGCATGCACGCCCGCCAATTGGCCCACCTCACTAAAGGTACCATCGCCATTGTTCAACTGCAGGTTATTGCGCATGTATTGATGCCAAAAACCGCGTTTCAACTTTAAATCTACCAAGTTATATCCTTCGAAAATAGATGTTGTTTTTAAGCGGCGATCATCCCCCGGTAGCATATCGGTGACGAAAATATCCAGGTTCCCATCATCGTTGATATCCGCAATATCCGCCCCCATGGAGCTTAATGAGATATGCGGCATTTGATTCTCTAAATCTTCTTTAAATGTTCCATCGTGCTGATTGATGTATAAATAATCACGCTCGTAGAAATCATTTGATATATAAATATCGGGCCAATTATCATTGTTGACATCCCCGATCGTAATACCTAAACCAAAACCAATTAAGCTTCCATAAATACCAGCTTTCTCAGACACATCCGTAAATATGATGCGCTTACCATCGGGACTATCGTTACGAAATAACTTGTCCCCTCCTAAATTATCACGCACATCGCGCAAGTTGGTATACCCCAATTTATCAATGGGCGTAAAGCTGTTGTTCAGCAAATACATATCTAAATCCCCATCACGATCATAATCAAAAAATGCGGCATGCGTGGACAAACCACCATCAGCCAAACCAGCGTCTTTAGCCATCTCCTTGTACGATGGAATGCCTCCTTTAATCCCCTGATTGATGTACAATTGGTTTCCACGTGCATCACGGGAACCTGAATTACACACATAAATATCCATTAGCCCATCACCATTAACATCGGCAAAGGTTACGCCCGTCGACCAGAATTTTTTCCCAACAATACCGGCTTGTTTGGAAATGTCTTCAAAATGCATTCCCCCTTTATTGAGGTAGAGCTTATTGTCTTCAAAATTAGATGTTACAAACAAATCGGATAGCCCGTCATTATTGACGTCACCGATTGCAACACCACCTCCATTGTAGAAATTACGGTAGTTGAAAATATTGAACTCCTTTTTCTCCAAACTTCGATTAACGAAGTCAATACCTGTTTCTGAGGCAGGTAATTCTTCGAAGAGGGTATCTTCTTTGGTCGAACAGGCGAAGGTTAAAAATGTAACGCTACAAAGGAGTACAAAATGCTTCATGGAAGGATCAAAATAGACTGCAAAAATACAAAAAAGGGATTGTTTATAAAATAAAAAGGCAGAACCAATGGCTCTGCCTTTTTACTAAATTCAGTACGAATTAATACCCAGGGTTTTGTTTCAACAATGGGTTAGCATCGATACGTGGTTGTGGAATTGG
>JBEEOB010000007.1:0-26064 GCA_041191865.1 Bacteroidota bacterium | reverse complement strand
TGTTGCTATCAATGGTCCAGTCTTCAGCTAGGTAATTGTCAACGGCACCGGCTGGAAAGCGATTCGGATATAAGGGGGATTCAGGCGTACCCCCCGTTTTTACATGAAACCCAATTAATTGATTATTTGCATCTAAAGCTGCACGGTAAGTGGCAGAATAGGTAGAGCGGTAAATGCCCGCGGTCATGTCATCTTCGCGGCTATACTGAAGCTTGATAGGCGCCTGCATTTTTTGAGAAATTAAGGCAGACTCTAATAGCCAATGGGCATAAGATCTTCGACCAAAACCTCCGCCTAGCCGCGTCATTTTTATATCAATATTTTCCACCGAAATCCCGAGGCGAGCCGCTAAAGCTTGCTCTGTATATTCAGGTTTTTGTAGGGGGCCAGCTAAAGAAACTTTGTCCCCTTGCACATGAGCAAAAAAGTTCATGGGCTCCATGCAGTTATGTGCTAAATACGGGCCATAAAAGGTTCTTTCGATCACCTTGGCAGCGGATTTGAAAGCAGCATCGATATCTCCATCTTTTCTCCTGGTGGTTCCAGCTTGTAGCATACGCGCGTTCATCGCTGCGATATGATCCGTTGTACTTTCTAGCCCCCCAGGTACTTTTTCGACAACTTTTCTGCCCAACATATCTCTAGCTTGGGTATAGCTACTAAAGGGTTCCCAATTTACTTTTAGGGCCTTTTTAGCTTGCATTACCTCCCAAGTTGAATTGCCCACGATGGCGACAACTTCGGGGAAAGTGGTGGTATCGAAGAAGGTTTTTTCATAACCTTCATTGAAAATTTTGATGGGAAAAATGGCCTTAATGCCAGGCATTTTATGAGCCGGGCCATCTTCTATATTTTTAAGTCGTAGGCCAAATGCTGGCGGATGAACAATCATCGCATAAAGCATTCCCTTGACTTGGGTATCAATTCCAAAAAGCGGTTTGCCGGTTACGATTTTTCGCAGATCAACATTGCGTTTTGATTTTCCAATGATTTGAAAGTCGGTTACTTTTTTTAATTCGACTTGCTTAGGTACTGGAATTTCGGCAGCCGCCGTTGCCATTGACCCGTAGCTTACCGATTTACCTGATGCCTTGTGGAACAAAACACCTTTGTCGGTGGTGATTTCATTGACATTTACTTGCCATTGTTTGGCAGCTGCTTCCCGAAGGAGTTGGCGCGCTGTCGCACCTGCTTGTCGGAGCGGCTTCCATCCCTGATGAATCGCTTGACTTCCTCCGATGAATTGGCGGGTAAAGTGTTTGGTATCTAAATCTGCCTGAATGACCTGTACCTGTTTCCAATCGACATCCAATTCTTCTGCCACAATCATGGGCATCGAGGTTTTCACCCCTTGGCCACCCTCGGGATTCGGAGACATGATTTGAATGAGATTGTCGGATGTGATTTTTACAAAACCATTCAACTCTTGCGTGCTTGAGACCGCTTTCTCTTTAAAACTAGACAGAAAGGTGAAACTCAACAATAGGCCACCTCCGCTTAGGGCCGAAGATTGTAAGAAGGTACGGCGATTCATGCTGCTAAATTTTGGAGTAAATGGATAATCAATTTAAGCCTTTATTTTTAAAAAATGTTTCTAGTAAATCCGCAATTTGAACATTGTTTAAATCTGAAAAGGGGAAATGGGTATTTCCCTTTATCCCGATTTCTGGCAAATGAATGACGGTGACATCGCCCCCGTAGGCATTCACTTTATCACGCCACTTTCGAGCCATTTCTAGCCGTGCACGCCAACCATCTGCACCCGGGTTTTCATCGTATTTTTCGGGGATAAAATCGCCGTAATAAATGATGATGGGAATTTTGGCCAGCTTCAAAAAGTCTTCTTTGGACACAGCCATGGCAGTCAATGCGCCTGATGAGCTAGGAATGGGCTCTGGTACTTCACCTACGGGGAATACAAACCCGCTGCCAGGTTCATACGAGGCAATCGCTTTAATGTGAGGATTTTTGATGGCTGTCGCCCAGCCAAAACCACCAGAATGGGAATGTGTTACTAAAATACCGTCCCCGATTTTATCGAAAAGTTGAGAAGTAGCATTGGTAATAACTTCCGTATCAAAACCACCAATGTTGGGCGTCATTTGACGAAAATACTGATTTCTTGTTTCCTCATCCTGCGCAAATTGAACGCCAGGATAATAACTATTTCCTACGCCTACGCGAAAGGTTCCCCACCACATTTGTTCATCCGGAGTGGGGTTAATGGTCGCAGAAACGGTACTTCTACCGGCGTTACCCCGACGAGGTTGATCGATTAAATAAACACTGTATCGCTTACGCAAGAAGAGGTTATTGAATCCTTCCCGGCCGTCTGGTGTACTTGTCCAAGTACGTGAAAATTGACCAATTCCATGCCAAAAAACCAAAGGCAATTTGCGTGCCTTTACGGGAATTTGGTAACTAATGTAGGCGTGATCCCCATGGTAAGTCTGCCCTTCCGGCCCACGCTTAATGGGATCGTAGGTCCCAGGGTTTGTGATGACAGTGCCTCCAACAGCAAAATTCCCCTGCTCTTGGATGAGCAAGGGGCGCTTTTGTGCAAATGTGGGAAGTACAAATACGAATGTTAAGGCTAAAAAAAGGTACTTCATATTCGACTAATGTTTGATTTCGTGGGTGTCACGTACGCTGCTAAATGTTAAATCCAACAGTTTCCATTTGTCCCCGGTTTTTTGATAAACTTCGGTTACCGTAAATTCGGTTACAGCTACTTGTTCGCGGACGATTGCATCTAACGTAATTCGATTCCAAACGATTGCCGTGTTTCCAAAAAGTTCTACCGCGGTATCTTTGACAGTGGCCTTTTTGTACCAAATTCTCCCAGTTTTGATGATATCAAGTTCTTCCTCCTTTTTCCAGGTTCCGCTCATGTGAACGAATTTGGATTTGTCGTCAAAAAGGTCTTTTAGTTTATCGACATCTTTATCGGACATCCATTGCCATTTGTCTTGGGAAAGTTTGATTAACGATTGCGCTTCATTGCTTTGTTGGGCTACACCCACTTGAATGAAAAGCAATGTAAATAAGAAAGATAGGGCTGTCGTTTTCATGTATTTATTCGTTTAAAAAATTTATTGTATTAAATGCCTCTTGACTGGATTGTACCTCTTTTTTTCATGGCTTTTTCAATGACATCGAATCGAGCTTTGCGCGGATCTGGCTTGCTGATTATTTTACCATCTAATTCCACGTCTAACATGTCTTGATTTTGTTTATTGTAAGCAGGCCAATTAGGCAATCCATTGCCATTGGGATTTCCTGTTTTTGCAAAATTAATCCAGTATTGATTCATTTTTTGGGCTAACTCATATTCAGCTTCGGTTGGTTTCGAGGGAGGACCAAAGCGTGGCGCATCCAGTGTATTAAACACAAAGGAAACCTCAGATCCATGACCAGCTCCAAATGGGGAACGTTGTTGATTAGCCGGCGAAACATAGCCAAATTGATACATATACGCGGGTGCTTTCTTGGAAAGAAACGCCATGGCTGTCATTCTTGCGGGTTCGCCCCAAACCCAATCTGTATTGAACTTCGCGATGACTTCGTTAAAGGTTTTATTGTTTTCTGGGTCATAGGCTTTTTGAGCTTCTGAAGCTAAATCTCCCATGGAAGCAAATAATTCTTCCTTCGTTTTTGCATTACTAACAAAGGCCCCTCCAATTTCAGCACTACAATTACCAATCATTAAGGGAATGTTAGGCTGTCTGCCTGCCATGTAAGCACTTTCAGCGGTTTCCACTACTAATTTGCCATCAAGAATGGGGCCAGAATAAGTCCTTGGTCCGTTAGGTCCATCCGTTTCTTGTCCTCCATCGACGATATCCTCTACTTTTAAGGCTCTTAATTTTGCTAAAGCATCTGCATCGGTCCCCTCAATACCCTTCGATTTTGCAAAATTGAGTCCGGTCGTTTCCGCAGAAACGTTATACAACACATCTGCATTTTCTTTATTGATAGGTCTACCCGTTAACACACCATCTCTTCCTCCTCCGGACTCACTAATAAGTTTGTGAAATAAGCCTTTGGCAGATGGGATTGTTAGCAAAGAATGTACAGAAACCCCACCTGCAGAAAATCCAAAAATGGTCACATTTTTGGGATTCCCTCCGAATGATTCAATGTTATTTTGGATCCATTGTAAGGCCGCTATTTGATCCATATATCCGTAATTCCCTTTTGGCTCATTCGGATATTCTTTGCTCAAAGCAGGATGTGCGAAATAGCCCAAACGACCTAATCGATAATTAATCGTCACTAAAATCACCCCTTGTTTTGCAAACGAATTTCCAAAATTTTGTGGGCTCGCACCACTTCCGCCAGTGAATCCACCACCATGAATCCATACCATGACAGGTAGTTTGGATTCTTTTGTCGTTTTTTCAGGCGTCCAAATGTTTAATGCTAAACAATCTTCAGATGCGTTCGCAGATATCTTTTGTCTTCCACCAGGACCATATCCCGCTTGCCCGCAATCTTTACAAAAGCTTGTGGCATCACGTTCGCCCTGCCATGGCGTTACAGGTTGTGGCGGTCTCCAGCGAAATTCTCCGGTGGGAGCAGCCGCAAACGGTATCCCTTTAAAAATTGAAACATCACCTTCCGTGATTCCACGTACAGCACCGGATTGAGTCCGGACAACGGGGCCAGTTTGGGCTTGAATAAAGAGTGGCGCAAAGAGTAAAAATGCCCAAGTTAAAGATCGTAAATTTTGCATGTATGCTAGAGGTTAATTGATACTACAAATCTCATCTGAATCGAAGGGAAACTAAGTAGATAAATTACCGCATTTTCTACCATTTTTACTGATGCATATTCAAGATGCGCTGATTTTGTTTAAATTTCGTTAACAAGCTTTTTTCTATGGTCAGGAACTATTCCGTCGATTCGATAAGTCAGTATAATGCCGACAACAATCATCCCACGCTACACCCCTTGGTGAGTGTGATCGATTTTTCGAAGGCGGCTCCTCGTTCTTGGGGCTCAGAAATACAACGTATCAAATTTCATTACGGTCTTTATTGTGTTTTCTTAAAAGACATCAAGTGTGGCGATATCGTTTATGGTAGACATACGTATGACTACCAAGCGGGAACCTTGGTTTTCTTTGCGCCCGGCCAAGTATCTGAATTTGATATCCCGGCACCCTCGTATCAACCTAAGGGCTATGGTCTCGTGTTTCATCCCGATTTAGTACATGGCACATCACTAGGAAAAGCCTTAGCGACCTACCATTTTTTTAGTTATCAATCGAATGAGGCACTGCACATTTCGGATGCGGAACGTCAAGTCGTATTGGATTGCTTTTCGAAAATTGCGTTTGAGTTAAGCCAAAGCATGGATAAGCACAGCAAGAAATTGATTACGGCGAATATCGAGCTGTTTTTAAATTATTGTGAACGTTTTTATGACCGCCAATTTATTTCACGAGAACATGTGAACAAGGGGGTTTTAGCGCGATTTGAGGAGCAATTAAATGCCTATTTTTTGTCAGATAAACCATCCACTTTAGGCTTACCATCGGTGGCCTATTTCGCGGAGCAATTGCATTTGTCTCCTAATTATTTTGGGGACTTAATTAAAAGAGAAACCGGTCAGGCAGTGAAGGAGCATATTCAAAATAAGTTAATTGATGTAGCCAAAGAACTAGTCTTTGATGGAGAGAAAACGGTGAACGAGATCGCTTATGAGTTAGGGTTTAAATATCCGCAACACTTTACGCGACTATTTAAGCAACGCGTGGGCAATACGCCTATGCAGTTCCGAAATTTAAATTAGAAATGAAGCATATTACTTTAAATACCGGAGTTGAAATGCCGATTTTGGGCTTTGGGGTTTTCCAAATCGCAGATGCGGCCGCTTGTGAAAAAAGTGTATTGGATGCGATCGAAGTAGGGTATCGATCCATCGACACCGCTGCTTCTTATGGAAATGAGGAGGCTGTTGGAAAAGCAATCAAGTCATCAGGCATCGCTAGAGAAGAGTTGTTTATCACAACAAAATTATGGATTCAAGGGAACGGTTACGAGGGGACTCTGGCTGCTTTTGAAAAATCAATGCAAAAACTGTCCTTGGATTACCTCGATTTATACCTTATTCACCAGCCATATGGCGATGTTTTTGGGGAGTGGCGTGCCATGGAGAAGCTATATAAAGAGGGTCGCATCCGAGCCATTGGAATTAGTAATTTTCATCCTGATCGCGTGACAGATTTGATGAATCACACGGAGATTGTACCTGCGGTAAATCAGGTTGAAACACACCCCTTTCAACAACAGATCTCTAATCAAGCCTTTCTGCAAGAAAATAATATTCAAATAGAATCGTGGGCTCCTTTTGCTGAAGGACGTCAAGGGATGTTTGAACATCCTGTATTAACAGCTATAGCTGTTGCACATGGGAAGTCGATTGCCCAAGTCATTCTACGATGGCTCATCCAGCGCGACATTATTGTTATCCCTAAGACGGTAAGCCGCACTCGTATGGCAGAGAATTTTGATGTATTTGGATTCGAGCTTACTGATGGAGAAATGCAAATGATTCATGAATTAGACACCAATACCAGCAGCTTTTTTGACCACCGAGATCCTGCGATGGTGAAGTGGTTAGGAACTCGCCAAATCGATTAATCGATTGTTTGTTTTTTATAATTATTCAAAAAAAAGAAAACCTTAATTTGCGCTAAACTATTCAGACTATGATCAAGAAATTCACAGTTCGCATTAATAAGAAATCTCATACCGTGACGGTGGATGAGAACATGCCACTTTTGTGGGTACTTCGGGATATTCTGGACATGAAAGGAACGAAATACGGATGTGGCGTTGGGTCTTGTGGTGCCTGTACTGTTCATTTAGACGGCAATGCCGTTCGTTCTTGCCAATTGCCTATTTCGGCTTTGGCGAAACAAGAAATCACGACCATTGAAGGCTTAGCAGAAAAAGGGAATCACCCCGTGCAAAAGGCTTGGCTGGATGTCGATGTGGCACAATGCGGCTATTGCCAATCGGGTCAAATCATGAGCGCCGCGGCCTTGTTAAAAAGTACACCGAAGCCAACGGATGAAGATATCGAGAATTTTATGACGGGAAATATTTGCCGTTGTGGAACTTATACACGTATTAAAAAAGCCATCCAACTAGCAGCAGCCTCGAAATAAGATGAAAAAGACCGAATCAAATTACAGCAGACGCTCGTTTTTAAAAGTTTCGTCCCTATCTGGCGGAGGATTGATGTTGGGAATTTCTTGGTTTGCATCAGCAAAGTCGGAGGAAACCTTACAAACACTGGGCGCAGAACCTACTTGGGAGAAATTAACGAGTTATATTAAAATCACTCCCGATAATGTGGTGAAGATTTTCTCACCTAATCCGGAATTTGGCCAAAATGTCATGACCTCCTTACCTATGTTGATCGCTGAGGAATTGGATGTCGACTTTACGGCGGTTCAGGTCGAACAAGCCAATTATAGTCTTGCCTTATACAATCGTCAATTTACGGGAGGTAGTCAATCGATCCGCCAAGCTTGGAAATTGTTGCGTACGGCGGGAGCGTCCGCGCGTCAAATGATCTTGACAGCCGCGAGCCAAGAATGGAATGTACCTATCGCGGAATTAACGACCGCAAATGGAATGGTGATGAATTCATTTAGTGGAAAACAAGCTACCTATGGTTCATTTGCTACGGCCGCGTCTAAGTTGGCCGTACCGAAGGATATTGTCTTAAAAGGGAACAAAAGCTTCAAGCTATTAGGAACGCCACAGAAAAATGTGGAGGGGCCAAAAATCGTAAAAGGACAGCCTTTGTTTGGGATGGATTATCAGGTTCCTGGCATGCTGATTGCGATGACGGAACGCCCACCGGCTTTCGGGATGCGGTTGAAGTCTTTTGATGCGACGGCAGCGAAAAAGATGCCAGGTATCGTGGACGTTTTCCCAATTCAGGTGTATGAGCCGACACAGAAATTAGCCATGTTTGATACCCGTACATTTAATGAAGTGATTGCGGTAGTAGGGAAGACGACTTGGGAGGTAATGAATGCCCGCAAGGCCTTGAAAGTAGTGTGGGAAAATGCGCCTGAGACGAAAGAATTAGGCATGGGAGGTCGCGATACGATCGTGCCAGCTGGACTAGAAAGTACGAAAAAGCATTACGAGCAAATGCTCGACATGGACAAAAAGCCCGGACGCGTTGAGCGCAAAGATGGTGATCCTGAGAAGGCATTTGCGGAGGCGAAACATGTGATTGAGCGGACGTATACGGCGCCTTTTTTGGCCCATAATATCATGGAGCCAACGAATACTTTCGCTCACGTTCAAGGCGATAAAGTGAAAATCGTGGGACCGATTCAGGGACCTGATATGGTGGCAAATACGGTGGCAGCGCGTTTAGGTATACCGAAGGAAAATATTGAGATCGAGTTGGCACGAATGGGGGGCGGTTTTGGCCGTCGGGCCTATGGCCACTACATGTTGGAGGCAGTCTTGATTTCGAAACAAGCAAATGCGCCGGTAAAATTAATTTACAAGCGTGAAGACGATGTGAGTGCGGGAATTTATCGCCCAACCTACCAAATGACTTATCGTGCCGCTTTCGATGAAAACAAGCGCTTGACGGCGATGCACATCAAGGGCGGAGGCATACCTGAGTCTCCCTTACACGCGAATCGTTTCCCAGCGGGAGCCTTGGATAATTACCTAGCGGAGAGTTGGTCTATTCCTTCGAACATTACCATTGGAGCTTTCCGTGCTCCGCGTTCCAACTTCAATGCGGCAGCGGAACAGTCCTTCTTAGATGAAATTTCGGAATACATGGGAAAAGATCCGATTGCCTTCCGATTGGAATTGTTGCAACGCGCCAAAGATAACCCAGTAGGTAAAAGCAACGATTACGATGCAGCACGTTACATGGGTGTTTTGGAATTAGTGCGAGATAAGTCGGGCTGGGGAAAACCCGAAAATGCGGGTAAGAAACGAGGAGTTTCGGCATATTTCTGCCATAATTCATATGCGGCACAGGTGATCGATTTGCAGGTGAATGACGGACAGGTTATCGTCGACCAGGTGACATCTGCCTTGGATTGTGGGGTCGTGGTGAATCCGGAAGGGGCTAAAAATATGGCGGAAGGTGCGGCGATTGATGGGATTGGGAACGCCTTGTTTGGCCAATTGACCTTAACGGATGGAAAGACAGATCAAAAGAATTTTGACACCTATCGCATGATTCGTCACAATGAGGCACCGAAGAAAATCGATGTACATTTTGTGCAAAATGAGGTAGATCCGACGGGATTAGGCGAACCGCCATTCCCTCCGATTTTCGGAGCGATGGCCAATGCCTTGTATAAAGCGACAGGAAAGCGTTTTTACAAGCAGCCCTTTCAGCCACAATTGGAGGGATAAGCTAGAATTTAATGTCCTCCGGCTTAATTTGTTCGATTTTCCCGTTTCGGGAGACTATAAGGTCTTGGCCTGTTTTCTTTTTTAATTCGGTTAAATAGGCGGGTATTTTAGATATACCTTTCATGATGCGCTCAAAGTCATCATTTGGAGAAATTATCGATTTTTTTTGAGGAGCTGCCATGTTGATGCGTTGTTTATTTTGATTAATTGGTTCAAGCGTTTACTCGCAATAAGATCTAAAACAGCATTTGACGAGTTAAATATCATGAAATTGTCTACGATGGGCAAGTAAATGTGGAATAAATTCGTCAAGCCTGCTTCATACCTTCTTTTGATTGTGTCAACAGGAATATTGTGCCCTCCACTTCTTACTCTGGCGCGAACACGTTCTATGGCCAGATCAACTGAGTTCAGCCAAAAAAACAGTAATGTTATTTCGTACCCATTTTCTTGAGCTAATCGAATATAGTTTGTGTAAGACTTTGCGGATAATGTTGTTTCGAAGCAAAAATTCTTACCTGCCTGGATTAAGTTTTGAATTTCTGAGAGCATGATTCTCCCAGCAAATATTGCGACAGATTCAGGATCAAAAGGGGATATTAATTTGGCAATGTCGTCCGCATTGATGAATTCATTACAATTTATCAGTTCCGGTAGGACCTGATAAGATGCTGTCGTTTTCCCAGCTCCATTACAACCCGCTAATATATACATGCGCTTGCTCATTACGCAAACCTACTTGCAATTTTGATTCCAGCTTATTCGTTTTTGTAGATTATCAGTTTCTTGATAAAATGACTTTTTTCATTAAAATATCCGTCTGCGCATCATCGCCTAATTGGAAGATGTGTTGATCGAATTCCACAAATCCCTGCTTTTCATAGAATCGAATCGCGCGCGGATTTTTCTCCCAAACGCCCAGCCAGATATAGGGGGCATTTTGCTCGTGAGCGATGGACAAAGCTTTCTGGTATAGCTTTGGGCCCACCTCTTTTCCATGATATTCCTTCAGCACATAAATGCGCTCAATTTCTATGGCAGCAGGATCTTGATTCTCAGTCTGCGCTTCCCCTGTGTTGACTTTCAAATAGCCGAGCACCTGACCATTCATTTCCGCGAAATAAAACTGCGAGTATGCATTTGCTAGTTCAGCGCTCAGCTTTTCTGCGGAAAACCCTTTCGCTAAATAGTTCGCCAAATTCTCTTCTGAATTCCCCGATTCGAACGTTTCCGCAAAGGTTTTTCTGCCGATCATTTGCAAAGCGGCGAGATCTTCTAGCTTAGCTTGACGGATTTGTAGGTTTTTCATAATCGCCCACTTAATAGGTTGAAGAGCTTTTTATTTTCATAGTAATTCTCTCTTCCTAATTTATGTTTCAGGACAATTTCCTCTTTTACTAATCCCTCTAAATAACGAATTGCGGTATTTCTGCTCACCTGGAGGTCCTCTTGAATATATTCTATTTTAGTGTAAGGATATTTGAAAAGGCTATTTAACAAATCCTGGCTATACATTTTAGGTAAGGTATATCTAATTTGATTTTTATGTTCTTGCATTAATGACCTCAAAGCCTGAATTAATCTTATACCTTCTTTTGCCGTTTTCTCAATTCCTTCTAGCATAAACAATAGCCATTCCTCCCAATCCCCCGTTAATCGGATTTGTTGAAGTAAGCGGTAATAGTCGTTCTTATGTGTTATGATAAATCCACTAAGGTATAAAATGGGTAAGCCTAAGAGTCCTTTTTGGACCAAATAAAGAATATTAATAATCCTTCCCGTTCGACCGTTTCCATCGTAAAAGGGGTGAATACTTTCGAACTGATAATGAATAATAGCCATCTTTATTAATGGATCTAAATCCATCATCGAATCATCATTTATAAACGACTCAAGATTTTTCATTAATGAGACAATGCTGGCATAGTCTTGAGGTGGCGTGTAAATAATTTCCCCGGTTAAATCATTTAGGAGTTTTGTGCCAGGAAGTTTTCTGAATCCAGCTTTGTTTTGTTCTACAACCTCTTGTATGTGCAGAATCGTATTTGTGGTGAGTAAGCCATGCGTTTTGACTAAACCAAATCCCTCAATGAGCGCTTTGGCATAATGATGAACTTCTTTCGCAGCAGCACTAGCAAACTGTTGGTTTTGGTAATTGCTGCGGTAGATTTCATCAAAAGTACTGATGATATTTTCAATGGCAGAACTTTCCCGCGCCTCCCGTAAAGCTAATGTTTGAATTAGTATTTGCTCATTAGGTAAACTACTCATAACACCTTTAAGCTCTGCCAGGGCTTGATGTGCTGAAGCGGTTTTTCGTAAAACAGCTTTCGTCTCCACATCTATATCAAGTGGTAAAAATAAGATTTCGGTAGATCCCATTTCGAAATATAACCCAAAAATTCAATAAATTGGGTTGTGTTATATAAATATAATTCAAAAATCTACTTTTTCTGGTTGTATCCACTTTTTGGATTGCCGTTTAAATAATAATCAGGTTATAGAAAAGAATAAATGTCGTATTTACTGCCATGACAACATCACGTAAAACTTCTTTAGCTGCGGGTATTCTTTATCTGCTGACCTTTATTTCCATCCCCACTTTATCGCTTTACAGCGAGATTCATCAGCCTAATTTTATCCTCAGTTCGGCGCCTTCAAACGATGTGGTGTTGGGTGGAATCTTGGAATTGCTGATGGCCCTGTTCTGTATCGGAACGGCAATTGTTTTATATCCGGTTTTGAAGAAACAAAATGAAACCCTGGCCTTGGGTTTTGTGGCGGCTCGTGTATTAGAGGCGGCACTGATTTTTGCAGGTGTTGCGGCTTTGTTGACCGTTTTGCAAATGCGGACCTTGGGGGCAGAGGCTTCGGTCATGAGCCGCGGGCTGGTCATGCTTTATGACCGTCTATTTTTAATTAGCCAAAGTTTCATCCCAGCCGTCAATGGTCTTCTGTTGGGCACGCTTTTATACCAAAGTCGTTTAGTTCCTCGCATCTTGCCCATCATCGGAATCGTGGGTGCATTTACTTTGACTGCCGGAGATGTAGCCGTTCTTTTCGGTGTAATGGATCAGCATGCACCGCTTGCAGGTATATCTGCGATCCCCATTGCCTTTTGGGAATTTTCATTGGGGATCTATTTGACTGGTAAAGGCTTTAACGAAAATCCCTTAAATTTAGCGTAATGAAAATTCCAATTTACCAAGTTGACGCCTTTAGCAATCAATTATTCAAAGGCAACCCTGCGGCCGTTTGTCCTTTAACCGAATGGCTGCCAGATGAACTGATGCAAAACATCGCGCAGGAGAATAATTTAGCTGAAACCGCTTTCATCGTTCCTGCTAATGACGGTTACGAAATTCGCTGGTTTACTCCCGCTGTAGAAGTTGATTTGTGTGGTCACGCTACCTTGGCCAGCGCGCATGTGGTATTTCATGAACTGGGTCACGAAGGAGAAAAAATTGAATTTCATTCACCGCGAAGCGGCCCCTTGACGGTAAGCCAAAGAGGTTCCGAATTAGTGCTGGATTTTCCTTGCGATACGATCTCGCAAATCGATGTAGAGCCTATGTATAGCGCTGGACTTTCCAAAGCCCCTAAAGCCGTTTATAAAGGCAAAACGGATTACCTGTTTGTGTATGATGCAGAGGCTGATATTCGCGCACTCCAACCGGATTTTGAGGCCTTGAAAATACATCCCGTACGCGGGATCATTGTGACGGCTCCAGGTGAAAAAGTGGATTTCGTTTCCCGGTTTTTTGGCCCTGCTTGTGGGGTGAATGAGGATCCGGTGACGGGTTCTGCCCATACGACTTTGACGCCCTATTGGTCTTCGTTATTAGGAAAAACAACCCTCACAGCCATACAATTATCGCAAAGAACGGGCTCCTTGACATGTACCTTGAAAGGCGATCGGGTGGAAATTGCCGGAGAATGTGTATTATATTTGCGAGGCGAGATAAATATTTTTTAACCCACAATCGACTTTGCAAAGTGTGAATTTCCCCAGTTAGCCACCTCTTGCAAAACGGGCATCAGGCTTAGTCCTGCAGGTGTTAATTTGTATTCGACACGCGGGGCTACTTCTGTAAATTCCATTCGTTCAATCAAACCTAAGCTTTCTAATTCTTTTAATTCAGCAGATAAAACTTTGTTGGAAATGGCTGGCATGAATTGGTTTAATTTGCCAAATCGAATTGTTTTGTCTCCAATACAATTTAAAATAATAGGTTTCCATTTCCCACCTATAATGGACATGGTTCGGGTGACAGGGCACTGAAGGGGATTATCAATGAATCGCATAAACTGGTTACTTGAAGGTTACTAGAAACTTAAATATGGTTACAAATGTATACTATAATTCTGTAGCTTTGGAAAAAAAATACAATATGAAAAAACTATTCACCTTAATCGCCATCCTTGCTATGGCAACGGGCTTACATGCTCAAACCTCGAATCCTAACCTAGTAAAAGACTGGGAGCGCGCACGTGCTTACACGAAAGAATATTTAGACGCCATGCCGGAAAGCGGCTATGCGTTAAAGCCAACAAAAGAAATGCGTTCTTTCGCAGGCCAAATGTTACACTTAAGTGATGCGATTTACGGGATCGTCGGTACTGCGACGGAAGTTGCGCCTACAGCAAAAGAGTTAGAAAAATCGAATGATGTAGCTAAAGCAAGCGTAACCGAAAAAGTATTAGCAGCCTATGATTTTGCGATCAATGCCATCAAGAATGCACCGGATGCCAAGTTGGGTGAGTCTATTAAACTATTTGGCCGCTTCGATGTAACACGTGGTCAAGCAATTGATAAAGCATTTGAACACCAAACACACCACCGCGGACAAGCGACTGTTTACCTTCGCTTGGCGGGTGCGACTCCTCCAGCAGAGAAATTATTTTAATGATGAGAAATCAGCTTTTAATAGGGCTAGCGATGGTATGGCTAGCCTCTTTTTCTTCTCTTGCGCAGCGCAAAGAAGTTATATATGTGAATGCAAATGTGGGTAAGGATGATGCGAATGGTTCGAAAGAGGCACCTTTAAAATCGCTGCCGGAAGCTGCTCGTCGTGTCAATATGCTTCAGGGCAAGGGCTCTATTTTTGTGTTGATTGCAGAAGGTACATATGGATTAGGTGAAACAGCGGAATTTAACCCAAAGCAATGGCAATTTTCTCCAGAGGAACGCTTGGAAATTAGAGCAGAAGTATTGCCTGATGATCCACAATGGCAGCCCAATCGTATGCCAATTATTGTTTCTACGATGCCTTTTAAAGTAGAGAAAAGTAAAGATGGTGCAGTTACTGGAGGCTCCAACTACGGTATTTTAATAGCCACAAGTCATGTGACCTTACAAGGGCTTCGAATTTTGGGAGAACCAGTACACGAAAAGCCCAAGGAGGGTGTGCTAATCCGGAACTATCCGATTGTCTGGGAAGGAAAGGGTTTAAGTGATTTGCGAGTTACCCAATGCTTATTCTTGGGTAATCAATTCGCTTTACCAAATCACTTGGGGATATTAGCCAACGGCGCTCAACTGGAAGTGGATCACTGTGTATTTTATGGCGTTAAGGATGCCGTGGTCATGTGGAATGCCCCCTCCGCAAAATCAAGCCTTCATCACAACCTGATTTTGAATAGTTATGGCGCAGCTGTTTGGACTTGGTCCACAACTTCAGATTTCAAATTTTACAATAATGTGATCAGTGGGATTAACGTTTTGTGGGTTTTAGAAAAGGAAGCAAAAAATGCCTATCAAATTCAGAATTCAATGCTTATTGGCTACAATGACCTGGTCAATCAAGGCGGAGGCCCACAGGATTTTGGAACCCCTGCCGACCCGAAGAAATTGGTCTATGAGTCTGATTTTGTCATTCAAAAAACGGGCAGTTTAGCCATAGAGGAAGACCAAACAAGTCGTTATTATTTACAATTAAAACCTGGAACTTTGGGAGCTAACTACGGTGCAGGGTTATTTTATAAATCTTCACATGAGAAATAAGGGTTTTATTGCATTCATGTTATTGTTGGCTTTACCAACCTATGCCCAACAATTCACTTGGGAAAATCAGGAATACAAAGCCATTAATTCAATAGCTAAAGTTGTTGAAATGGATGGAGTAAAGGTATTAGAAGTCACGAGAGACTTGGTGAAATCTCCGTTTGATATCAATAACATTGAGAATTCGGTAGATGGGCCGACATTTGTTAAGTTAGCGAACACCGACATCGAAAATGGTATTATCGAAGTGAAGATGTTGAGTAAGATTCAGTCTGATTCGCCGTTTCCGCAAGCTCGTGGATTTATCGGTTTAGCCTACCGAATTGACGAAGCGAATACGATGTTTGAAAATATATATTTGCGTCCAAGTAATGGTCGCGCAGAGGATCAACTTCGCAGAAACCATACCATACAGTATTTTGCTTACCCTGGTTATACCTTTAGTCGTTTACGCAAAGAGTCAAATGGCTTATATGAAACGTATGCAGATATTGGTTTAAATGAATGGATAGATGTCCGGATTGAATTTTATAAGGAGAAAGTCGCTTTGTTTATTAATAACCAAAAGTCACCTAATTTCATCGTTAACAAAATGTTAGGGAAATCTACCCACGGAAGTATTGGTTTGTGGGTAGAAGTGGGAACAATCGGTTACTTCAAAGATTTGAAAGTGACAAAGAATTAAATAAAAAGGGGCCGTTAATTAGCCCCTTTTTCTATTTACTTGAAAAGTAATTCAATACAATCTCGTTGAATTCTTTAGGGTTCGTGGCGTAATAACCGTGACCTGCGTTTGGAATAACTTTTAGCTCTGAATGCGGAATGGTCTTTAAGAAATAATCAAAAAGATGCTGGTTATTGAAGGTCCCTTTCTCTGCCATTAAGGCCAAAGTAGGCACCTGAATCGTGGGCAAAATATCCCGCCAATCATTCCCCAAATGTTCCGTTAATAATTTTCCCATCATTAGCTCACGCGTGTTTTTAGGAGCCTGTTGTTGGCTTTTAGGCTGGCGCCAAGCCGTCCACAATTCTTTGTCCGTCGCACTTCCTGTATACATTTCCTTCTCTTGTGTTGTCCAGGATGGATCGGTAATCAGGCATGGGGCTTCGTCGCCAAGGATGTATTTGATGACCTGTTTTTGGCCAAATAAAGAAAAATAATTCCACGCCACCGTGTTTCCCATCGAATGTGCTAGTAGATAGAAAGGGCCAATTTTTGCGTCCGTAATCATCTCCTGGGCATCCTTTGCAAAGCGATCGATATGTACGCCGTAGTTTGGATCCTCTGAAAGTCCGTGCCAACGATAGTCCAAGCAATACACTTGAAATTGCTTGCCTATCACGGCTAAATTAGGTTCAAAATTCACGGAGCTTTGGGTATAGCCCGGAAAAATGACCAAAGGTTTTCCCGTTCCCGTGACCGTGTAATGTAATTTTACGCCATCTGATGTGGTGAAATAGTGATCCGTTTTTTGAGCAAAAACGCTGCTTGCCAACAAGCTGAAGAATAATAGATAATTTTTCATGTGTTAGATTTTTTCGATAATGACCGCATAGCCCATTCCCACGCCTACACACATGGCAGCTAATGCATATTTTTTGTTCTGTTTTTCTAAACCGTGTAGGGCGGTTTGAATGATACGTGTACCCGACATACCTAGGGGGTGACCTAGTGCGATGGCACCACCTTGTGGGTTGATGCGTGCATCGTCATCTGACAAGCCCAGGCCTCGCGTAACCGCTAAACACTGTGCCGCAAAGGCTTCATTAAATTCAAAAATATCGATGTCTGACAGCGTCAATCCCGCTTTTTCCAAAGCCTTCTTACTCGCATTTACCGGCCCGATCCCCATGATGCGAGGTTCTACTCCTACCACGGCGGAAGAAACGATTCGTCCTTTGGGTACAAATCCGTATTTTTTGACAGCTGCTTCAGAAGCAAGTAACATAGCTGCCGCGCCATCATTGATTCCAGAGGCATTACCTGCAGTAACCGTGCCGCCTGTTTTGCGGAAGGCAGGTTTTAGGCTCGCTAATTTCTCTAGGTTAGAGTTTCCTTTGATGAACTCATCCTGGTCGAAAAGGCTGACATTTCCTTTTTTATCTGTTGAAGTAACGGGGACAATTTCGGCTGCAAAATATCCAGCTTGCTGTGCAGCGAAAGCTTTTTTTTGAGAACGAAAAGCAAATAAATCTTGGTCTTCGCGGGAGATAGAGAAGAGGTCCACTAAGTTTTCGGCGGTTTCCCCCATCGCGTCGATGCCGTAAAGCTCCTTCATTTTGGGATTAACAAAACGCCAGCCGAACGAGGAATCGAACATTTGAGCGTCATTACCAAAAGGCTTTGTTGTTTTTGCAATCACCCAAGGGCTACGCGTCATGTGTTCAACACCGCCCGCGATAAAAACATCGCCGTCTCCGGCTTTAATCGCGCGGTTCGCATGGATCACCGCCGACATGCCAGAGGAACATAATCGGTTCACCGTTTCACCCGGAACGGTGTGTGGAATACCTGCTAATAACAAGGCCATTCGGGCCACGTTGCGGTTATCCTCGCCGGCTTGGTTATGGCAGCCTAAGATGACATCGTCGATGCTAGCGGGATCGAGTTGTGGGTTTCGTTCTAAAATTGCGCGCAACGGTATGGCTGCTAAATCGTCCGCTCGTGTAGCTGATAAACCGCCTCCTAAACTGCCTATGGCTGTTCGGACGGAATCAATGATGTAGGTGTGTTGTGACATCGTTTTTTCAATTAATGTATATGACCTCCCCCGTTTACATCCAAGGTAAGCCCAGTAATGTAAGCGGATAAATCGCTCGCTAGGAATAGACAAGCATTCGCAATATCAAGTGGTTTTCCAGCTCTTCGCAACGGAATTCCCGCTACGACTTGCTGAAATTGTTCATCATTTACATTGCCATCTAACATCCCCGTTTCGGTCATAGATGGACAAATGGCATTTGCTCGGATTCCTTGTGGGCCAAATTCCCGTGCAATCGCTTTCGTTAAACTTAATACGCCACCTTTCGAAGCAGCATAATGCGCTCCACCTACTAATCCACCGCCCCGTTGTGCTGCGACGGATGCTAGGTTGACGATGCGTCCTGATTTTTGTTTGGCAAAATGTGCTAGGGCGCTTTGGCAGGTATGAAACGTACCTTTTAAATTTACATCAATCATAAAAGCCAAATCCTGGCTCGGAATATCGAGCATTCCCTCCGAACGAACGACACCTGCACAGTTGATCAGGCTATCAATACCTCCAAAATGAGTCATCACCTGTTCCATTGCCTGATCACAAGCCGCAGGATCCACAATATTGCAGGGAATGCAAACGAGCGGAACTGGATGACCAGCGGATTCAGCTAAAGCCGAGGCTAATTCTTCCTGTGTTGATTCGTTTACCGCGACATCCAAGATGGCGATTTTTGCGCCGTGACTGGCGAATAATTCGGCCGTTGCGTAGCCGATGCTGCGCCGATTTGCGGCACCCACGATCACGCAAACTTGGTCAATCAATAAACGGAAATCGTTATTTTTCATAGCTTAAAGCTGCTTTTGAGTTGATTAATTGGGTTATTTCGGAAGGAGTATATCCGAGTTCCCTTAAGATGGCTTGGGTGTCATGGCCTTTGGGTTGAGCAAAGGAATTCACCGGCGCGTAGTGTCCATTGTGTTTAATCGACGATCGGATGACCACCGTATTCCCTTCCACGGGATGTATTTCCGTACCCATTAATTGCACTTGGGTTAAATGCGGATCTTCTATCAGCGTGTCAATGGTGTGACAAGGCATCGCAGGAATGTCGACAGCCCTTAATGCTAGCAGCCATTCCTCTGTAGTTTTGCCTAATAATGGAGCTCCGCGCACCTCAAACCATTCGCTCACAAACTCGGCCCGACTGGCTACGGTTTGAAAACGCGGATCCGTTAATAGGGCTGCGCGTTCCGTGGCCTTTAAAAATGCTGTGACTTGCGGATCGGTATTGATGGTGAAGGAGATATAGCCGTCTTTGGTTTTGACAGGTTGGTTATGTGGGCTTAGTAAGCGCAAATCTCCTACGGGTCCCACAGCTGGGTCGAAACTTTTTTGGGCCAAATGTTCTTGCAATACAAAAGTCGCCATGGTCTCAAACATGGGTACCTCCACAAAAGCCCCTTTACCTGTTTTGAAACGGTCGATAATCGCGGCCATAATCGCGCCGGAGGTAATTTCGCCCACGACATGGTCGCAAATCAACATAGGCACATAGGCCGGTTTCCCGTCACGCAATTGGGATAAACCTGCAATGCCGGAAACACCTTGCAAGACACTGTCGTACGTAGGCAAACCCGCATAGGGCCCTTCCGTGCCATAGCCAGTAATGAGGCAATAGATCTTTTCGGGATGTTTGGACTGAATGGCCTTTGGTCCTAAACCTAAACGTTCTAGCGCATCGGGGCGCATATTCGCAATGATGACATCGCACCAATCAATCAGTTTATCTGTGATGGATTGAGCCTGCGGGCTTTTCAAGTCCAAGCACAAATTGCGCTTGCCACGGTTTAAATGCAAGTAAGTCCCGGAATGTTCCCCGGATGGAGACTTACCTCCTAAACCTCGCATCAAATCGCCACTTGGATGTTCGATTTTAATGACGTCTGCCCCGTATTGGCTCAAGCGCCAGGTAGCAACGGGGCCCACAACCACCGAGGTCAAATCGAGTATTTTTACTCCTTTTAGTGCTTCAAACATAGTATTATGCGTTTACGCGGGCTTCGATAGAAACAGCCAAGGCGTGATGTGCATTACAAATCTTTACCTCCCAATTTTGCGCGTCCACCGGATTTGCTAACAGGGTAAGTTCATCGTCACAGAAGAGTGGCGCGCTATGTTTCGCTTGGAACCCAGCTAGCTGTAACCCGCATTGCGTGCGTAAAAACTCCGTCACATATAAGGAGGCAAGTCCTCCGTTGACCAATAAATTCGGATAGCCTTCTATCGCTTGTGTATAGGTACGATCGAGGTGGATTTTGTGGGAATTAAAGCCCAAGGCAGAGTATTGAAATAATTGTAATTCGTCCGGTGTCAACGATTTTTTCGCTTGTGCTTTTTGACTTATTGGCGTGCCTGTAGGAAGTACGGGCTTACCTTGGCTAGCTTCTAACAGGATGAAGGTTTGGACTTCGTTAAGTAAGAGTTCGGATTGCTGATTACGTAACTCGTGCTGAATTTTGACAAAAGCCATACGACCCGCCTGACTTTCTTTTTTTGCAATGGAAGCCACAAAACTGGTGCGTTCCAGTGTCTCACCGATGCGAATATCTCCCAAGAACTCAACTGTCCGACCTCCTAATACTAAACGTGGTAGCCCTAAATCGGGGATGGGAACCCCAAAACCAGGAAAACCATCGGAACGGATTTCAGATCGAGGAACATTTCCCGATAAAAGGAAAAAATGCCAGCCTCGTGGCAATAAATCGCCCTTTTTGAAATCAGATGGTGCCAAGTCAAGCATGGAAGCAACTTTCCTTACGGCGGAAAGGCTGCATACTTCTTCTGAGATGATTCGTTCGTTATGTTCCATATAAGGCACGTTGAGCACGATTTTAAAATAATCTGCCCCAAATTTAAACTATATTTTTTATATATAAAATTCTAATTTTATATTTGCAAAAAACAAAAATGTAATTCCTATGAAATTTAAATACCACCACATGAATTTGTGCACGGAGAATGTAGCACGAACATCGGAGTTTTATCAGTCGGTTTTCAACTTATCTCGTCTTCAGGATGAGGAGCATAATTTAGTGGGCGAGGATACAGAAGATCGCTTTGACGGGGTTGTTGATTTTTTAACAGACGGCGAAGTAGAATTTCATATCACGAAAAAGGATGTAAATTTAGGCTTTGAAATGAAGCACTTTATTAACCCTTTAGAGCGCGGTCACTTTTGTTTTCGCACGGATGATATTGAAGGCTTCAAGAAAAGATTAGAAGAAAAAGAGATCCCCTATGCTGATTATGGCAAGTGGGCTCTAGCCGGCTGGTATCAAATATTTTTCCATGATCCCGATGGCAACATTATTGAAGTCCACCAAATCGGAATGTAAACTCCATGAAAAACGAAGTAAGTGAGAAAAGTAGTAGCGGTTATTCTGCGCCCGCTTTAGACAAAGGGCTCGATATTTTAGAGCTTTTGTCTAAGAGTGAGTCGGGTTTAAGCCAACAAGAAATTGCGGGAAGTCTGGGACGGAATTTGAACGAAATCTACCGGATGTTGACCTGTTTAGTGGCACGGAATTATATTTCGAATCAATCGAACAAGTACGCACTTACTTCGAAATTATTTCAATTATCGCATTTTCATCCGCCCACCTATCGCTTGTTAAGTGAATCCCTTCCAGTGATGGAAAAATTGTCCGCGGACACACTTTTTCCGTGCGATTTGCGGGTTTATAATACGGGAGTCCAAACTGTTATCGCCGCCATTCAACCTCCCAACGGGGTCGGATTTATGACGCGGGTAGGAGCTGAATTGAAAGTGGGGCCTTCCGCCTCTGGCTATGTTTTAGTGGCTTTGCAAGACCCGGCCATTCGGACAATGCGGATGGAGGAAAGTTTAGCAGATGAGTCCCCAGAGCGCATTAAAAACTTTAAAAAGGAAATAGAAAAAGTCTTGAAGCAAGGATATGCCTCGATTAAAAGCAATCAGTATGCAGGCTTGCAAGCGATTTCCTATCCTATTTTTGATCAACACGCTAACGCGATTGCTGCGCTGACGGTTCCTATGCTTGCTCGCATCGATGATGAAGCGCAAATGGGAATCGACGCTGTGCGGGAGAAACTTGCGGAGGCATCACTTTTGATTTCGAACCGAATATCGCTAAACCTCTAAATCATGAAAAACCTGCCCAAAGTACTTTATGCGCTCAGTTTGCTTTTGCTGCTGGCGTTTTTTTATCAAGGATTTGGGTCTGCCGGTTTTTTAAACTCGGGCGTATTTCTGTTGGGGGCACTTTTTAGTTTAGTGCTGGTCGGGTTCATTGATCCTCGTTTGAAACAGCATGTTTTCACGCTGTGTCTGGTAGGCGCGGTGGTTTTGGGGATATTTTATCCACAGTATTTCATCCACATGGGTGATTTCAAGTTCTCTTCTTTGATTGTGCCATTGATCCAGTTAATCATGTTTACGATGGGAACAGAGATGAGCGTGAAGGATTTTGAGGGGGTTTTAAAAATGCCAAAAGCCGTGATTATCGGACTAATCAGCCATTTCACCATCATGCCCTTGGTCGCAGTTACACTTGCCACCACCTTTGGATTTCCGTCTGAAATTGCCGCTGGGATCATCCTCATTGGATCCGTTCCGAGTGGCGTTACTTCAAATGTATTGGCTTTTATTGCGAAAGCCAATGTGCCCTTATCGATTACGATTGGTACGATGTCGACGTTAATGGCGCCGGTTATGACGCCTTTGCTCATGAAATTATTGGCGGGAAAATATGTCGAAGTAGACTTCTTAAAGATGATGCTTCACGTGGGAGAAATGATCATTTTACCCATCATTTTGGGTCTCGTATTGAATAGCCTATTTAAGGCAAAATTGCAGGTGTTGAAGAAAATTATGCCTACCATTTCGATGGTTGGCGTCTTTATGATGCTTGTTGTCATTGTTTCATCTGGCCGCGACGCCTTGTTGAAAATAGGACCTTTTTTGTTTTTAGCGTCCATGATTCACCATTCCATAGGCTATTTATTGGGCTATTGGAGTGGCCGATTGGCGGGCTTAAGCGAGCAAACCTGCCGAACTATTTCTTTAGAGGTGGGCTTGCAAAATGGAGGCTTGTCTTCCGGTATTGCCCTACAAATGGGGAAAATTGCCACCGTTGGCTTGGCTTCAGCCATTTCCGTTCCTTGGATGACCATTTCAGGTTCATTACTTGCGAATTGGTGGCGCAACCGCCCTACAGATTCACCTTCAAAAGCAGCATAATATGTCTAAGGAAATACGCCACATCACGGTAATTGGTGCCGGAAATATGGGTCATCAAATAGCCATTTCGGCTGCGATAGCAGGTTTTCAAGTGATTTGTACAGACCAAAACCCAGACGCCTTGCAACGCGCTAGTGACTTTGCCGACACCTATTTAGCTGGGCGAATAAGCAAAGGACGCATGAGCTCGGAGGAGGTGACTAAAACGAAGGCGGGATTACGTTTTGAAACGTCTTTGACTGCAGCCGTACAGCAGGCCGATTTAATTATTGAAGCCATCATCGAAAAATTAGAGGTTAAAAGGGCCTTATTTAGTGAATTAGACACCCTTTGTCCGCCACACACCATTTTAGCCACTAATAGTTCCTATATCGTTAGCTCCCAAATTGCATCGGCCACGAATCGCCCTGATAAGGTCGTCAACATGCACTTTTTCAATCCAGCGCTGGTGATGAACTTAGTGGAGATCGTGAAAGGTCCGCATGTTTCAGCCGAAACAGTGGAGCTTTTGGAAGCGGTTACGATTCAAATGGGCAAGACTCCTGTCGTGCTTCAAAAAGAGATTTATGGTTTTGTGGTCAATCGCATGCTACAGGCTACACGCAAAGAGGCCCTGAACTTATTGGATTCAGGCGTTGCTTCGGTTGAGGATATTGATCAAGCAGTTATGAAAGGTTTGGGCTACCCGATGGGCCCGTTTCAATTGTTGGATTTGACAGGAATTGACCTGGCTTATCACGTAGGTATGGAAAAATACCAAGCTTCGGGAGATGAAGCAGATAAGCCTTCACCCACGATCGTTGAGAAATTCGAGAAAGGTGAGTGGGGCAAGAAAGTGGGCAAAGGCTTTTACGATTATTCCTAATCTGGAAAACAAATAGGATTCCTTCTGCGTTTAAGGTCTATGCAAGGCGTTAAAAAACAACATTTACCTTCCAAAACCTGTCCCGTATGCAACCGCCCCTTCGCCTGGCGCAAGAAATGGGAGAAGAATTGGGATCAAATCATCTACTGTGGTGAAAAGTGCAGACGTAGCAAATAAGTTTACCGACGAGGATATCGACCGCATCATCCAAATGGCCTGGGAAGATCGCACGCCTTTTGAGGCGATTGAATTTCAGTTTGGGCTGAAAGAAAAAGAGGTCATCGAATTCATGCGATTGAACAGCAAGGAGTCCAGTTTCCGCATGTGGCGCAAACGCATGACGGGTCGTGGCACGAAACATTTGCAAAAGCGCGTTGCCGTAGATCCGCGCTTCAAATGCACCCTGCAACGCAGCATCAGCATGAATAAAATCAGCAAGCGCTAATGAAGTTTTCGACAAAACGTGAAGAAATATATGCGCAAATCGATCGATTTGATGTAGAGAAATACGCACGTTCCCGCAATTTTATTAGCGGAGGCGTTTCCTACCTTTCCCCGTATTTATCGCGTGGTTTTATTACGGTTCCGCAGGTCGTAGCCCGACTCAAAGAACGCGGCATCGGTGTGGAGCAAGCCGAGAAATTCATCCAAGAATTAGCGTGGCGTGAGTTTTATACGCGTACCTGGTTTCAAAAAGGCGGTGGGATTTTTGAAGATATTCGCCATCCTCAAGCGGGAATCGAGCGCTTTGGTGTTCCGAAAGCGGTGCTGAATGCTTCAACAGGAATTCAAGCCTTGGATGCTGCATTAGTGAATTTCCCTGCAACTGGATACTTACACAATCATTTGCGCATGTACCTAGCGGCGACTATTTGCAATGTGGCCAAATACCATTGGTTGGAACCCGCCCAATGGATGTATTACCATTTATTGGACGGCGATTTAGCGAGCAACGCGCTGAGTTGGCAATGGTGCGCCGGGACCTTCAGCAACAAGCTGTATTATGCAAATCAAGAAAATATTAATCGCTATACCGGGAGCCAACAGCGAGGCTCCTATTTAGATTTTGAATATGAGGATTTACCCGCGCAAGCTGCCCCTGGAATTTTATGTAGTTCGGTTGAAGCGGTGCTCGATTTTACCCCTCCCGTGACAAAAACGCTCGACATTCAAGCAGACTTACCCACCTTTATTTATACCCATTATACCCTTGACCCTACCTTCCACGAAGGCGAAGAAGGAAACCGCATTTTGGTCTTAGAACCAAGTCATTTTGCCAAGCACCCTATGTCGCCTCGGACGATGCAATTCATCTACGATTTAGCAGCGAATATTCCTGGTTTGCAGATCTATTTTGGAGAATATAGCGATTTAAACATACAAGGGATTTTCCGGGATCACCCCATCAACACACATTTTCAAGGCGTTCGCGAAGTGCATCCGAGTTTAGCTCCTAGTTTACAAGGCGAGTTTAATAGCTTCTTTTCTTTTTGGAACAAATTAAGCAAACAGCTGAGCTAGAAAGGTTTCAGCATTGTTTAGATGCGTTTCCTTTTTTTCCAAAGGCATCTTGTCCCAGGTACTAATGAGCATCGCCCAGCGCGGATTTTTGCGAAAGGTTTCCCTTTGTTTATCCAAGAATCGCCAAAATAACCCATCCCAAATCTCCTGCCATTCGCCCTTCGGATAATCACTCATTTTCAAGATGTAATTGGACCCACAGATGTAGGGTTTGGTGGTCATCAATCCGCCATCGCTGAATTGCGACATGCCGTAGACGTTAGGCACCATCACCCAAT
>JBEEOB010000006.1:0-17962 GCA_041191865.1 Bacteroidota bacterium | reverse complement strand
ACGCTCTTTATTTTCGGATGGTTAACAGAAGACTACTACGGGTCAAAGCATTTCAACAAATGTATGCCTTTTGGACGCAGGAACGCGCGCAATACCAATTAGCCTTTGATGGCTTACAAGCAATTTTTCAACCCGATCTTTCGTTGATGATTGCGAAAGAAGACCAAACACCTCGTCTTGAGGGTTTGCGAAAACTAGCCGAAATTCAATTAAACGAATTTTTTCAAGGAGTTCCCACCGAAGAGAGCATTCCCGCAGAATCGCTAGAGGCTGCTCAATCAGTTTACCGTGTTTACCAAAACAATGTCGCAAAAATTGCCCGCGATATGCGTGTCAACATGGTTACTGAGGTTGAATCCATCTACAAACAATACTTAAAATTACTTTTCTACTTACAAAACATCCCGATGATCGGTCAATGGGATGAACATAGACGTTTGTTGGAAAAGACGATTAAAACCTCTCAAATAGCCAACAACAAAGTACTAGCCATCTTGCCCAAATGGAAAGATTTGCAAAGCGCTTTTGCGGACAACAATATTGGCTGGTCGGAAGATGAAGAAACCTTACTCAAGAAGTTATTCCTAGAAGGCATTTTACCCGACGAAAGCTTTACGACCTATTTACCGGATGCGGGAAAAGAACTCGTGAAAGACATTGAAATGGTCCAATATCTTTTGAAAAATTATCTGTTAAAACATCCGATTATGACAGCATATTTTGAGGAAAAAGATTTAAATTGGCATGTTAATAAGGATGTAGTCAAAAGCCTAAGCACCAAAACATTTAAAGTAGAGGCCTTAGAAGATTTAAGCTTACAAGCCCTTGCTATCCAATGGGATGAGGATAAATTATTCTTTGAAGAATTATTCGACTATTGCGTCAAGGAAGACAAAGCCTTAACAACTTGGGTGAATGACCAGACGAAAAACTGGGACTCAGAACGTTTAGCCACGTCCGATTTAATCATTTTAAAAATGGCTGTAGCCGAGATGATTAAGTTCCCTAGCATTCCCGTAAAAGTAAGTATTAACGAATACATTGAAGTAGCAAAAAACTATTCAACACCCAAATCTGGTCCATTTATCAACGGTATTTTGGATGTTGTTTCAGTGAAACTAATTGGAGAAAAAATTATTCAAAAATCAGGTCGAGGATTAATCGACATAGCCAGTAAATAATTATGAGTAGATCATCAAAATCCTTTTGGGCATTTGTTGTAGGAGCTGCTACAGGAGCCGTACTTGGTATTCTTTATGCACCTGATAAAGGGGAGAATACACGTAGCAAATTGTATTTCCAATTGAACAAATACCGTGAGCAATTGAAGCAATTGATTAATGACATCGTAGATGGAAAAGAAATTCCAGAAACCATGGCAAAATCAGAAGGCAAAAAAGTTGTCAACGATACGAAAATCAAAGCTGAAAAATTGCTTGAGGATGTCGAAAAAATGATGAGCCAAATCAAAGCAAAATAATATGCTTCGTCTTTCGATTTGTTTGGGAGCTTTTGTTTTATTGTTGGCTTGTACCAACAAACAAAAAGAGTCACTGAGTGATGCTGAAAATGCCATTCCAGTAGCTTTGCGACCAACGGAAGAGAAACACCCGCAAATGGTTTTTGACCAACCTTTGGTTTACCTAGGTCGAATCACAGAAGGAGATAGCATTTCGTATACCTTCCATTTTCGTAACAAAGGAAACCTCCCTTTGCAAATCAGCTCTGTGAATTCATCTTGTGGTTGTACCACACCGAAATGGTCGAAAGACTTAGTTCAACCCGGAAAAAAAGGATTTATCAAAGTAACCTTTGATTCACATGGCAAAGAAGGGAAAGTCCAAAAAACCGTCACTGCTTATGCGAATACCTTACCAGCCGACAACATGGTTGCGTTTAAAATAGAAGTTTTACCTCAAAAAAAATAGTCCTATGTTATTATTAGAAGCCAATCCACAAATCATGCAAATCGTCCTATTTGGCGGTATTTTTGTGGTGTTTTATTTCTTCATGATTCGTCCCCAACAAAAAAAGGCGAAAGAAGCACAAAAATTTATCAGTGAATTAAAGACAGGAGATAAAGTGGTTACCATTGGTGGTGCACACGGAAGCGTTGTTTCCATTCGTGAGAAGACCATCGTTGTAGAAGTAGATTCAAGCAAAGGAGTACGTATGGTTTTCGAAAAATCTGCGATCTCCAAAGATGCTTCATCTCGCTTAACGGAAGAATAAGATGAACGAACAAGGCCTGAAACCCTTTATTGGCATCACAGGCGGAATAGGATCCGGCAAATCAACGATTTGTCGGATTTTTTCTATCCTTGGAATTCCTGTTTTTGAAGCAGATGTCCATGCGCGTCAGATCTGTGATCAAGATCCTGAAGTGAAGGCCGCTATCCTGGAGGAATTCGGGTCTAGAGCCTACCTTCCGGATGGAACCTACAATCGGCCTTGGATGAAAGGCTTGCTGCAAAAATACCCAGGCGATATTCAGAAACTCAATGCGATTATCCATCCCGCTGTTCGAAAAGCAGCCGTCCATTGGCTAGAAAATGCCCCAGATGCGCCGTTTTATTTATACGAGTCGGCATTAATCACCGCTCGAAATAAACCTGAATTACTCAAGCAACTTATTGCGGTTAGCTGTCCATTGGATGAACGAATTCAGCAAATTCAAAAAAGAAACAAATCATCGTACATGGCAATCATGCAAATGATCGATTTACAACCACAACCCGAACAATACCTGCGCGGTGCGGATTTTGTCATTCAAAACGGCAAAAAAGACCGTGTTTGGCCTCAAATCGAAAGCATTATGAAAACATTAAGCTGCATTTTATTATTCCTTTGCTTGGGATTCAATAGCCAAGCGCAGATTAAAGCAATGACCTTCAACATCCGTTTAGACACCGAGTCCGATGGACTAGACCAATGGAAATACCGGGCAAAACATTGCGCGGAATTAATCCAATACCACCAAGCCGACATCGTAGGCATGCAAGAAGCTTTTGTGCATCAAATCAACGATTTTGCGAAAGCGCTTCCTGGCTATGCATGGTTTGGAAAAGGCCGAGATGACGGAAAAGAAGCGGGTGAATTCTCTCCCCTATTTTACAAGAAATCGAAATTTAAACTCATTCGTCAAAAGACGTTTTGGCTTTCCGATTCCTGTGAAAAGGTCGGATTCGGCTGGGATGCAGCGTGCCGCCGCGTCGTCACGTGGGGCGAATTCAACGAAATCAAATCAGGCAAGAAATTCTTCGTATTCAATACGCACTTTGATCATTTAGGTAAAGTGGCACGCCGAGAAAGTGCCAAACTTGTTTTAGCCAAAGTAGCTGAAATTGCAGGTAAATATCCAGCGATCATCACGGGTGATTTCAACGCAACACCGGACGATGAACCTATCCGAATTATCTTAGACCCAGCAAATACGCAGCGCCTCACTGACGCAGAATCCATCAGCATAGCGGGACATTATGGCCCTTACAGCTCATTCAATGGATTCAAACAAGAGCAAGAAGGGAAACACATCGACTACATTTTTGTCAAGAATGGGGTGACCTGCAGCCAGCACGCTACACACTCAGAGACCTGGGCAGGACGATTCCCAACAGACCATTTTCCTGTCAGTGCAATCTTGCATTTACCCAACTAGCTTATTGGAAATTGCTTACGTAAAAGTTAACTTGCAGTATGGAAAATTTTATTGTTTCAGCACGAAAATACAGACCTACCCAATTTGATTCGGTCGTTGGCCAAAGTCATATTACGACAACCTTAAAGAACGCCATTAAGTCAAACCATTTGGCACAGGCCTTCTTATTTTGTGGTCCAAGGGGTGTGGGAAAAACAACCTGCGCACGTATTTTAGCGAAAACAATCAATTGTGAAAACATCGGAACAGATGGCGAGGCATGTGGAACGTGCCCTTCTTGCCAGTCATTCCAAGACAATACTTCCTTAACGATTCATGAATTAGATGCGGCATCGAACAACTCAGTGGATGACATTCGTAACCTCATTGATCAAGTGCGTTATCCTCCACAACGTGGACGTTATAAAATTTACATCATTGATGAGGTTCACATGCTTTCTGCTGCGGCATTCAATGCCTTTCTGAAAACATTAGAGGAACCTCCATCCTATGCAATATTTATTCTAGCAACGACCGAGAAGCATAAAATTTTGCCAACCATCTTGTCGCGTTGCCAGATATTCGATTTCAATCGGATACAATGGAAAGATATGGCTGACCATTTAGCTAATATTGCGCGAAAGGAAAACATTCAAGCAGAACCATCAGCCTTGGAATTGATCTCGATCAAAGCCGATGGCGGTTTGCGCGATGCACTTTCCATGTTTGATTTGAATGTCACATTCTCGACAGACAATACCCTACGTCACAAAGATGTGTTAGAAAATTTACACATCTTAGACAGTGATTACTATGTAAGTTTAACGAATCACTTGATCCAACAAAATCATGTAGAGACGCTCGTTTTACTTGACGAAATCATGCGCAAGGGATTTGATGGCCAGCAATTCATCAGCGGTTTCATGGAACACCTTCGGAATTTATTATTTGCCAAAGACCCTCAAACCTTGGCATTAATGGAGATATCAGATGAATCCCGTGCAAAATTCAAACAACAAGCCGAATTAACGAGTACATCCTTCTTGCTATCCGCGATGAACATTTGTTCAACGTGCGAGAGCAATTATAAGTCGGCGAAAAATGCCCGACTGCACCTCGAACTCTGCTTACTAAAAATCAATTATTTACCATCGGTTTACCAACTAGCCACGGAGGGCGGTACCGGAAAAAAGCCTGAGCCCCAAGCTAAAAGCGCTGGGGCCACAACACAGACAACTGTTCCTACACCTCCAGCGATTGAAGTACCAGCAGCTCCCGTTGCAGAAAAACCCATTGCCCTACCTGAACAGGTCATTGAATCTGCTCCAGCACCCATAGAAGAAGCTCCTAAGCCTCAGGTAAAACCTGTTGCCCAAATGCCCGCTTCCGGACTGGGCGGATTGCGATCAAGTAAAAGTGTCATTAAACCCAAAGCACAAGAGGACGAGGTCAAAGAACAAGCTGTCGCCAATGATTTCAATAACCAGTCGTTTGATTCTGCAAAATTCTTAGGGGTATGGAATGAGATTGCACAAAAATTCAAAGACGCGAATTTGATCAACAAATTTGTCATGATGGACCGACCTATTGAATTAATCGATACGGTTGCCCACATCAAAGTGGAGAATGAAGTTCAGGTTCAGCACTTCAATGAGCAATTGCGCATGGAGGTCCTTGGAACCTTGCGCGAACGCTTACAAAACTATGCGATTGATATCGTTTTGGCTGTTACCATACAGGAAAATGGAGACAAAAAGCTCCTTTATACACAATCAGACAAATATGATTTCTTGGTTCAAAAGCACCCTATCTTAGGGGAATTGAAACAAAAATTAGGTTTAGATCACGAATTCTAGGCTAACGAACCTGTCCGGTCCCCTGAATCACCCATTTTTCCGTCACTAATTTCTCCAATGCAAATGGACCGCGTGCATGTAATTTTTGGGTTGAAATTCCAATTTCAGCACCTAAATCGAATACACCACCATCGGTAAAGCGCGTCGAAGCATTCCAATAAACGGCAGCCGCATCGACAGCCTGCAAGAACAATTGCGCTTCAGAAGCGTCCTCGGTTACGATCGCCTCAGAATGGCGAGAAGAATATTGATCGATGTGATTCAACGCTTCGGCTAGGTCATCCACTACTTTTATCGAGCAGGCAAAATCCAAGAATTCCCGACCAAAGTCAGCAGATTCCGCTTTATGCAGGAAAGGATATTGAATGGCTTCTAATGCCTCAAAAGCTGCCGCATCAGCAAATATTTGAACCTTATATGGAATAAAATCAGCAGCAATTTTTTCAACAAATAACGAAACTTGGGACCGATGAACAATCACTGTATCCAGCGAATTACAAACCGATGGCCTTGATACTTTGGCATTCACCACAATAGGAACAGCCATGTCAAGCTTAGCACTTGCAGCCACATAGGTATGGCACACACCCGCACCCGTTTCAATGGTGGGTACTAATGACTCCCGACGAACCCGTTGGATCAAGGCATCCGATCCACGTGGAATAATGACATCGATGTATTTCGTCGCTTGAAGTAAGGTCGTAACGTGCGAACGATCTGTAGGCAATAGCCGAACTAGATCCGTTGGCAATTGTTGGGATAAAAGCGCCTCATGGATTAGGCCAACCAATACTTGATTCGTGAACCAGGCATCTGTCCCTCCGCGCAAAACAGCTGCATTCCCGGAGCGAATACACAAGGCAGCTACATCAATCGTCACATTGGGACGCGATTCATAAATGACACCCACAACACCTAGGGGCACAGCTATCTTTTGTAGTTGCAAGCCATTCGAAAGGATTTTATCAAGCAAGACTTGACCCGACGGGTCAGGTAAAGCAGCCACATCATGTAGACTTGCCGCAAGTGCCTCAATACGAGCTTCCGTCAGCAATAAACGATCACGCATCGGATTTTGAGGATCCATTTTCGCCAAATCTTTCGCATTTTCCGATACAATCGTGCTTTGTTTTTCAATGAGTAATTCCGCCAAACGATGTAAAACAGCGATTTTGGTTCTTGCATCTGCAAGAGCCAATTGGGTAGATGCCTTGCGTGTAGCGGCCAACAAAGGTAGAATATCAACAATCTGGGACATATGGCAAAAATAAAGAATATAGGAGCTAGTCCAAACTTTTAATAACAGGAAAACGATATAAGATTACATCATCCCGCAAGACAGCAACAACATATCGACCTGGCGCTAACTCCGAAATATCCAAGGGGATTAGCTTGGCCCCTTTGACCTGCATACCCATATATTTTCTCAATGTGGAGCGACCTAACAGATCAAAAACTTCCACATGTAAATTTGCATCTTGTAGGAGTGGAAATTCCAATTGAATCGATTGGCTAGCCGGATTAGGGAAGGCACGTATCGAAACCTCCGATTCATTACCTAAAATAATCGTGGCATCTAAACGAGCAATTGCGGCATCTAGCCAAGTTATACGCGCAGAAATCCAATTCTCCATCCAAAATAACTCTTCGTTTGCGTTGTTACCGACATAATAATTAGGCCATACTTTTTTCCCATACAAAGGGAATCGACCAAAATTTCGTTGCATGGGATCTTTCAAAGCTACCGTCGTAGAATCCATGTATTTAAAAATGGCTTGCGGAGTCAAGGTCGTTTTACGCAATGTATTCCAACGGCGTTTAACTGAATTTACAAAGACTGAATCTTTCATCAACTTTCCCCACCAGAAGGGGGTTTGGAAATAATCGGGCGTCCCTTCCATCAGCTCAAGTTTATTGTAAACCCAGCCTTGTGGTAAATAACCATCGTAATAATCAGCATTTCCAAAGGACAAATTATAATCCCATGCTGGCCCCATCGTCAATTTTCCACCTTTTGAGTCCTTGTCTTTATAAAAGTATGTACTCAGTCGATAGCCATCCACATTCCGACTTAACTCGTTCAATAAGAAATAATTTACAAATGAGGGCATATCCATCATGGACCGATAGGTCGTCGTAGCCTTTAATGGCTGTTCTTCTTGGAGGCTTTTTTCAAAGGTGTTAACATAGTTTTTTATGTAAGTGAATTGTTGGGTCGTGATATTCTCCGACTTAGGATATTCAATTTGAAATAAGCCTTTTTCTGTCCCTTTTCCGGAAACGTAAGCACTGTTCCAACTGCGTGAAGGTGCTCCGCTCGACTTATCTATTTTCACTAAATATCCCCCCGTAACTTCATCACCAGCATTATCTGTGGGAGTTAAATCGGCAATATCCAATCGACTACCTCCCTGCTTAATCTTCTCCATCAAAATGTAAATCCCCTGATAGGCATCGTTCAATATAACTTCAACGTACCGTGTTTTTGAATGTTGTAAACCAAATTGACCTGCCAATTGCTGCGCAAGAACATCGCGCAAAAATGTACGATCATTGTAAGATGCATTAAGTACCCAGTCAGATTCTGAAGCAAATTGGGCGATTGGTAACTTTGCCGCTTGAATCGAAACAGAATCTGTCCTGATTTCAAAACCATAGGGTTTTTTGACCAGGCCAGGAAGGAAATACCAATCCCCTTGCGAAGAACTTCCTCGGTATTCAATACCCGCCCAAAAACTAAATGCTGGCTTATCTGTCAATTGGTTCAATTGGCCTTTCCCGCGGTCAAATAAGGTAAATTTAGCAGGTATCTTAGGCTCGTCAACGATGGAAGCCCCCTTGGTGTTGATTTGCAAAATCGGCAAATTAGAAATCGATAAACTTTGTGCAAATATTTGGGATTGCACGAAAAGCAATATGCAAATCAGTCTAAAAATCATGTCCTAGTGTTAAATACGTAATAGGTGATTTTATTTCATCATTTTCGATGCCGTAGGCATAATCCAATTTGACAAAATAACCAACAACATTGGCACGGGCACCTACACCATAACCAAACAAGAAAGGATTTCTAAAATCAGTCACTGTGGCCTGGAATGGATTCGTATTTCCGCCATAGGTATTCGTATTAAATCCATTTGAACGAGAAAAAGGCGTTGCGCCTGTCCAGGCACTGCCGACATCGAAGAATCCTAGCATTTGAAACGAATTCAAAAATTGGGATTTGGCATAATTAGGGCCTAAGAGCGATTTCAATGGAATGCGCAATTCCGCATTAAGTAATAAATGGCTGTTTCCCGTCAATTTATTCATTTTAAATCCACGAAGCGAAGTAGCAAAATCGCTCATAAAAACATCACGCTGTGCAATGCCAGCTGTCCCTAATGGATTTTCTTTATTTTGTACCTCACGATCGATAAACAACCAATTATCCATTCCGCCTAATAAGGTTTGCGTGGCAGCATTTCCCACAGCTTGGGATGCAGAAATTCGAGTTGCTAAAAATAAACTATTTGAAATTTTTAGATACTTCCGCGCATCTACCTTAATACGTGTAAAGGACGTCTTTTGCAACGATTGTTGGAACTCAACACCCGTGAATAAACGAAAACCTGTTTGCAGATTCTCCGCGACATGTACCGTATTATCAAATGTATAGGTAAGGCGCCCACCCACATAGGAAGACACATTTTCTGGCGTACTCACATTGTATTGATCGATCGCCCGATTATTCGTAAACATACCGGATACGCTTAGTTTACTCAGCAAATTAACTGGATAAACAGCCGTCAATTCCGCACGATTGTAACGAATTTTTTGAGAAAGAATCTCCGTTTCCTGATCTAATATCTTCCGATCAACACGCAATGTCCAATCGACCCGATTGGCCAAGTAATTATATTCCCCCCAAAGGTCAACGTTCTTGATATTGGCAGAAACATAGGAACCCACTTTAAACAAATGATTTTCCAACAAATCATTCATTTTCAAATCCATGCTATACCCTAATCCACGAATAGGATCTATCTTAAAACTACCTTCTGAACCGTTGAGAACCAAAGAATTTTGATAGTCCAAAGGACCAATTAATCGATTTGAATCTTTTCGCAAACGCAGCGCTTGTTGGCGCTCAATCCGTGATTTTCGCACATCCGTTACCCGTTTATTTTCATCACTAAGCACAGGCTGCGTCGCAGCGCTTGAGGTATCAGGTAGCATGGGATACCATAAATAGCTCGGAATATTCGCTAATGACTTTACGTCAAACACTTGTACTTGTTCAGCCAAAACGGCCCTATTTTGTACCAAAAGTTGATCTCCTCCCCATCTAAATGCGGACCAATCCCCTGATCTTACGATGGTCTGATACAACTTTTGATCTGCTGCATGATAGGAAACCAATTCATTCCCTGCTGGATTTTCATTTAAAAAATAGATCAATGAATCTGAAATTGGCCTAACATTTCGTATGTTGCCTTTGTGCATAAAAAGCTCTTTCGCATTGGTTGGATCTTCCGCACGCCAATGTTTCATAACATACAAAGCCTTTTCTTTCAGATATGTACTATCAGAAACCCGATCTGTCAGGTAAATAACATCGCCTTCATTTCCCCACCAATGTGCTTCTGACTCCTGATTCGCATCTTGGGTGATGGATGATAGTCGATTCCGACGAATATCATAGATCCCTACGTCGACTTGGCCAAGTTTAAAAGAACGCACCAACATCCGTTGGGCATTCGTATTCAATTCAAAGTCTAAAAAACGAATGTCCCCTAAATTACGTTTAGTTGTAGGCTTCAAGGTCTGTTTCGACCACTGAAAAACATGAAGAAAACTTTTACCCTCTTGATTAGCAACGATATATAAATCTTGATTCGAGGCCCATTGAACCAAGGGGGATACACTTGTTTCATTGCGCAAGGGATCTTTCAATCCCGTACGAAAAACCTCCTTTGTTGCATTACCTAGGATAGATCTTAACATGACCCGGTATCTACCCGAATCGTCCAAGAGATAAACAAACCACTTCCCATCGGGACTTAATTGTACATCGCGCAATTGTTCACCTTTAGTTATATCAAACGCCAACAAGGTCTTTCGAGGAATATCTTGCACATTAACGTCATACTGTTTAGCCTCACTGACATAAAATTCAAACCATTCTTTCAGAAATTTAGCAATAGGCTTACGGAGCGTGCTCGAAATACTCGACTGTTCGTTTCGAATGATTCGGGTTAGGTTGACAATATTCCCAATTTGATTGGCTCCATATGTTTTGGCAATGTAAGACCAGATGGATTGACCAATGTATTCGGCCTCGATGCCTCGAGCCAAAACGGGCTTTCGAACTTTATTCGCGACGACTACTTGATACATGTATTGATGCATGGATGACGTCTCTCCAGCCGCCAAATACGCTGCAAGTCCTGAGGTAAACCATTCAGGTACGGACAATAATAAAGAATTTTGAAGTGCATCCTTTATGCTCCCTCCAAACAAAATATCATGCAAATAAACCTGTGATAGCTGTTTAAGCAAATTCAGCTTATATGCTTGGAATTGATTTTGATAGGCAATTTCAATCCGAAACTTAGCCCGATTTTCGTCAGCTGCCTCTTGCGCATTCGCATAACTAATTCCACTGTTTGACTGCGCTAACTCATTCCCAGAGGGATAGACAAAAATTCGCGTCTTTTGATAGGGTGTGTAGGATAATAAATTGGTAATGCGCTGAAAATCTGCATCCAATACCTGCAAGGTAGTCCGTGCCAAAGCCTCATTTTTACCAAAATAATAGACTTCAAAATGTTGATTCGCGAGATACTTCCATACAAATTTTTGATGCTGAATGCGCGTCTTATCCCAGGCGCGCTGACTCGGATAAAAATCTTGCGCATGCAATGGCTGCACAAACAGCCAAGAACACAAGCCCAATAAAAGTAAACGCAAATGGCGCATCCGATCGAATTTTACACGAAATCAAATTTAAGGATTTATACCGAAAATAAATGCGAATAACGTCGAATTGAGACTTCAGCCGGAAGTTCTTTTTCGCCTAAGATAGCTTGCAAAAAAGCCTTGGCAAAAAAAGGACTCAGCGAAACCCCTTTTGAACCAAAACCATTAAATATACCCCGTTTATCACCCGAAAGCATCCCCACAAAAGGCCTGCGATCTTGCGTTGCCGGGCGAACGCCCACATAGGTATCCAATAGTTCATAATTTGACACACCCATGCTGGCCAATTTAGTCTGAAGCTCATCGCGTGAAGATTCGGTAGGTGTTTGGGTGAATTCATCCCAACGGTACGTCGCGCCCACTTTGAACGCAGCATCCGGCAAGGGAAGGATAAATCCATTTTTATTTAAGATACAATCACGAGAAGGTTCCTCGGATTGAAAACGAATTAATTCTCCCTTAGCAGGGAGAAAAGGCAATTTAGTCCACAAGGGATTTTGCGTCGCATGAAAACCTTCGCAATAAATGACCGCTTCAAAATCCTGAGCATCCGCTTCCTGGAATGTTTTAGCCGCATAAATGCCTCGTTTTTCAAAATAGATTTTCGAGTGATTTAATAAACTTGCCACATCAACCCAGCCAGCCTGTTTAACCCATACCCCATCATCCGACCAATCTAAAAAATCGTGGTTGATTTCCGACTTACGCCCCAGCAGCCATTGCTTCATTTCCGAATTCGCAAAAGGACGAAACAAGGGCATCGGATAAAAAAACGTTGCCCCTAAGGTAATTTCAAGCTGTTGGTAAAAAGGAAATAGGTAGGTAAATAATTCATCCGCCAGCCATGTTTTCTCAAGTTTACGGCCTGTAACAGGATTGAAAATCCCACCAGCTGCATAAGACGAATTAAAATGCTTGGGAGAATCCCAAATCTGAAAAGGGATGTTGGCTTGAAGAAAATGATGAGCGAGGACAGTGCCCGCTATTCCTTGGCCAACAAGCAGATAGGGCTTACTTATTTTCACGTTTGACACGTTCAACTTGTGCTAAGACAAAATCCACTTGCTCATCCATGCTTCGAAACGAAGTATCTAAGTCGATGGCATCTTCCGCACGCTTCAAAGGACCTTCCTCCCGATTGGAATCTATTTCATCGCGCATGCGGAGATTTTCAATGATATCCTCTAAAGGCAAATCTTCCCCTTTTTGTAGGAGTTCCAACTTACGGCGTTGGGCACGGATATGTGGCAGTGCTGTCATGAAAATTTTCACCTCAGCATCTGGAAAAACAACCGTACCGATATCGCGTCCATCCATCACTAGACCCTTCTTTTGGCCCATTTTTTGCTGTTGAGCAACCATGGCACGTCGAACGATGGTAATCGCAGCCACTTGGCTAACGAGTTCAGAAATGTACATCTTACGAATTTCAACCTCCACATTTTCGCCATTCAATAGCGTATCCGAAGCCTGACGTTGTGGGTTAAATTCAAACGTTATATCGATATGCTGCAAAGCATCCGCAACGGCTGTTAAATTCGTCAGATCAATTTGGTTCCGGTGAAAATACAAAGCTACAGCCCGATACATCGCACCCGTATCGACGAAAGCATAATGCAATTTTGCCGCAACACGTTTGGCAGTTGTACTTTTTCCACAAGATGAAAAGCCATCCAAGGCTACAATAATCTTAGGCATGTAATTCGTTGATAAATTGATTAATCACCGCGTAGGTCTCCTCAGGGGCCTCATAGCAACCTTGATGCGCAACGCCTGATAAAATTACGTATTTATGTTGGTCTTTCCCTGCCAATAAATTCACAATAGCTTCCACGGGAATCAGCGGATCCATTTCACCTAAAACAAAGAGGGTTGGGATATCCGATGACCGAACAAAGTCTTGTAAATCTTCACGAACCTTCATCGCCAAGGTCGAAGCTCGTAAACCCACTTGACTTAAGGTAGCATAACGATCCGCCAATTTTTGAATCAGCGTTTGATGCGTGGCTACGAAGTGCGGGGTAAATAAATTAGCTATAAATGAACGAATGAATGTTTCAGAACCATGTTCTTGAATAAACCCGGCTGTTTTATCGCGTTGTTTTTTCTTTTCTTCAGAATCTGCAACAGGCGTCGAATGCAACATGACAACTCCTTTTATTCGCTGAGGAAACTGTTTGGCTAACTCCATTGCGATGTAACCGCCCATGGAATGACCGATCAAAATAAATGTTTCATCAATAGGAAGAGTGCCTTGGATTTTTCGGGCATAATCGGCAATAGTCAAGCAATCTGACCAATCCGCATAAGTAGGAATGTGCAAAGTTTGACTAGGAAAGCGACCGGGAATAAAATCGTCCCACATCCGAGCATCCTCACCAAAACCATGCAACAAAACCAATGTAGGAATCATGCTAATAGGTAACTAATAGCCCTACAATCGTGAAACACAATCCGATAAGTGCTGCCAAACCACCCACAAAACCCAATCCAAAAACAGCTAATACAACTCCAATAGCTAACAAGGTCAAGCCAATTTTTAATTGGGGTGCCCAATTTTTAGGCCCCTGTGGATTAGCCCGGTATTTCTGAAAAGAAGCTTTCTTGACGTATGACTTGACCGGAGCAGCATCCAATATGCGGTCAATATGCAAAGCAGCAGATTCTTGTTGGGCTTTAGGTGCTACAGGAACAGCTACATTGGGCATGGATCCCTCAATACTATTTTGTTGAACATGATGCGGGGCAGGCTGATTTACATTATTGCTAGGGAGCACCTCATTCATCACACGCAGTTTTTCAGACTCGCTTACCGGTGCTTTTGCAGGTTCCGACACAATTGGAGTGGGCGAAAATGCAGCCACAACCGCTTTTTTCGCACAAGAGCTAACGATACTTGCTAGCAAAAATAATAGTAAGATCTTCTTCATATTAAGCAACGACTTTCATTTGGTGAAAAACGGTACGCTCGAATTTCGATTTGGCATAGGTCAAATCGATGGTAAAGTCAGTAAGCTCCGACTGCGAAGGAATTTCAAACATCGCATCCGTCATGATTGCTTCCATAATGGAACGCAATCCACGCGCACCTAATTTATACTGCATCGCTTGTTCCACGATATAGCTTAATGCTTCAGGTGAAAAATGCAATGCGACACCTTCCATGGAGAACAATTTTTCATATTGTTTCACTAAGGCATTCTTGGGTTCAGTCAAAATGGACAACAAAGCTGTCGCATCCAACGGATTCAAGAATGTCACAACAGGCAATCGACCTAATAATTCAGGTATCAACCCGAATGATTTCAAATCTTGCGCTGAAACGTACTTCATAATTTGATCCTTCTCGAAGGAATCATGGAACGTATCATCTCCCGAAAAACCAATCGGCCGCGCATTCAAGCGCTTCGAAATATGGCGATCGATGCCATCAAAAGCACCTCCACAGATAAACAAGATATTTTCCGTGTTTACTGCAATCATTTTCTGATCCGGATGCTTCCGTCCCCCTTGTGGTGGAACATTTACAATCGAACCTTCCAATAATTTTAGCAAGGCTTGTTGGACCCCCTCCCCAGACACGTCACGTGTGATGGAAGGATTGTCCGACTTACGCGCAATTTTGTCAATCTCATCGATGAAGACAATACCGCATTCGGCTTTCTCCACATCATAATTGGCCGCTTGCAGTAAGCGTGTTAAGATCGTTTCCACATCCTCACCTACATATCCTGCCTCCGTAATCACCGTCGCATCCGCAATACAAAAAGGCACTTGTAATTTTTGAGCTAGCGTTCTTGCCAAATAGGTTTTACCCGTTCCGGTCTCGCCTACCATGAGGATGTTCGATTTTTCAATCTTGACATCATCAGCGGATGCAGGCTGCATTAACCGCTTATAATGATTGTACACAGCAACCGAAAGGTGGCGCTTCGCCTCTTCCTGGCCAATAACGTACTCATCTAAATAGGCTTTTAAGTCCTTCGGCTTAACCAATTCAAATTGATGATGAGAGGCAGGGGCTGAAGGTGCTCCAAGCTCCTCCTTGATCACCTCATAACCTTGTTGGATGCAACTATTGCAAATATGCCCTTCAATTCCGGACAACAACATGCCATCAGTGCTTTCAATCACCGATTTCGCTCGGCCACAAAAAGAACAACTTACTTTTTTATTACTCGCCATGAATTATACCGTACGGGTTAAAATCTCATCAATTAGACCATATTCTTTTGCCTCTGCTGCTTTCATCCAATAGTCACGATCCGAATCGCGCTCGATTTCCTCGAACGATTTTCCAGAATGTTTTGCTAGAATTTCATACAATTCTTGGCGAATTTTTACGATTTCACGCGCAGTGATTTCAATATCACGCGATTGACCTTGTGCGCCGCCGGACGGCTGGTGAATCATCACACGTGCATGCTCTAACGCTGACCGCTTTCCAGCTGCACCACCCGCTAATAAAACAGCTCCCATCGAAGCAGCCAAAGATGTACAAACCGTTGCTACTTCTGGACGGATGTAATTCATCGTATCATAGATTCCCAAACCTGCATAAACAGAACCCCCTGGGCTATTGATGTACATCACGATGTCTTTTTTCGCATCCGTCGATTCCATGAACAACAATTGCGCCACGATGATATTGGCCATATAATCATCCACAGGAACGCCCATGAAAATAATACGGTCCATAATCAAACGTGAGAATACATCAATTTGAGCAAAACGCATCGGGCGTTCCTCAATGATGTATTGTGTCATGTCTTCAATCTGGTGCATCGGACGATCACCGATGTGATTCATGTATTGATCAACCGCTAAGCCATTCAAGCCACGGTGATGTACGGCATATTTACGAAACTCTTCTCCTGACAATTCTTTTGGATACATAGGATTCAATGTTTAAAAATCAAATTTAAAATATTTTGGCATTAAATACGCAAAACACAAATGTACGAACCTTAGTTCACAGAAAACCCCGCCAAGAGCGGGGTTTTCAAAAATATTGTGACAATTCGAGAATTAAAGCGCCGCTGCGATTTCTTTAAATTTCTCAACATCAATTTTAGTCGTTTTGTTTGGAATATTTTCCACAATCGCATTCGAAACTTTATCCGAGAACGCTTGATTGTACAAGTTCATAAAGTTATCTCCTTTCGACTTGTCGCTCAAATAACCCATCGCAATTTTCTCAATCATTTCTTCGATACCCGGTTGGTCAGAAGATAAATAACCGCCAAACTGCTGACGAACCATATCTTTCGCTTTCTCAACAACCTCTGGGTAGTCAACTTTCACGTCAAATTTCTCAGCGATTTCGTTTTTGATTAAGTTCCAACGGATGTCACGCTTAACATTATCAAAATCTTGATCAATTTGCTCAGGTGTAAATTTACCTTCGTTGATGCGAATCAACCACGTACGTAAAAATGCTTCTGGCAAATCAATTTTAACGGATTCTAAAATGGCTTTCTCAGCATCGATACGCAGTAAATATTTCGCTTCACGTGCATAATTTTCACCTACAATCGTCTCTACTTCCGCACGGAATGATTTCTCATCTGTCGCTTTTCCGGGTCCTAAAACCTTGTCAAAAAATGCTACATTCATTTCTGAAGGCACTTGACGTGTGATATCTTCAACCAAATAGGAAACATCACCTTTCAATTCAGCAACCTCTTCTTCTTTCTTTCCTGTAGCTAAAGCCAATGCTTTGGCATCAACAAATACTTTATCAATCGCAAATGTCAAGGTATCGCCTTTCTTTGCTCCGATGAATATTTTCTTCGATTTATCTTGAATCGCGTGCATCGGGATAGCTGATTTCTCAACCCAGTCACCTTGTGTAAAGGTTCCGAAAACTAAATCACGATCTTCTACGGTTTCTGGATGCGTTTGCTCTCCAAATTGCTTTTTCAAGTTTTCAATCGTTTCATCGATCTCTTTCTTATCAGCCTTAATTTCATATGACTGAATCGCTTTCATTTTAGCTAAATTCACCGTGAAATCACCGTGAAAACCTAGATCATAATGAAAAGTAAATTCGGTATCTTTTTCCCAGTCGATCGCATCTGCTTCTTCTACAGCTGGCAAAGGCTCTCCTACTAAGTTCAATTTATTTTCTTTGATATAATCACTCACGGCATGACCTAACTCGTGATTAATTTCATCCACTAATGCAGACTGACCATACAATTTCTTGATTAAAGTTGCAGGAACCATGCCTGGACGGAAACCTTTGATCGACGCCTTCTTCCGGTAATCTTTCAATTTAGCTTCAACTTTCTCTTTGTAATCTGCCTCTGTTACAACAACAGTCAAACGACCTTCTAAATCATTTGCTTTATTGAGTGAAATGTTCATATAGAATTGTTTATTTATTCAATTAAAAAAAGCCCTCAAAAACCTATCGGTGTTGAGGGCTTGCCTTGGTACGGGTGGAGGGACTCGAACCCCCATGCCTCGCGGCGCCAGATCCTAAGTCTGGTATGTCTACCAATTC
>JBEEOB010000005.1:0-5995 GCA_041191865.1 Bacteroidota bacterium | reverse complement strand
GAAGTTACCCGCCTAATCATAAGAAGCCTAAAACCCTAAAAAAATTTACCTTAATTCTGACATAAGTGTCAGACGCAAAAGTCAAAAAAATGAAAATAATAATTTGCACACTTTGGGCTATACTACTATTTGGAAAACCCCTATTAGGTCAAAATATGACGCTTGCTATTTGTTTAGAAGCAGCCCAAAAATCAGCCACAAGCACTAAACAGAAAGAAATTGAACAAGAGCTTGCTCGTCTAAACGCACAGATCATTCAAACGGGATGGTTAACTCAAATAGCATTCAACGGACAAACAACCTACCAATCAGATGTTACAGGATTAGGAATTGATATTCCAAATCTTCGAATGACGCCTATTAATAAAGATCAATACAAAACTTTTGTGGATGTAAATCAGCTAATCTATGATGGAGGTGCAAGTAAAATCCGAAACATGCTCCAAGAAATTAGCTCCAATAATGCGCAAACCCGAATACAAATAGCGAATCGAAACCTCTTGCTTGAAACGCAAAAAATGTTTTTCAGCGCATTATTAGCACAAGAAAATCACCTCATTTGGGAAACTGCAAAAGAAGAAATCATAGCTAGAAAAACAGCCTTGGAGTCGGGGCTTCGATTTGGTGCACGTACAAAAAATCAACTCGATATTCTAGATGTAGAATTACTAAAAATCGAACAACAAATCACAGATATAAGTGCTGCTAAAAATATTGCTGTTGACATGCTAAACTTATTGACTGGGCTGAACCTGAACAAGCAAACGAAATTTCAAATCCCCCAGGATATCCAATCAATTTCACCACTTTCGTTTGACACATTTGAAATGAAAGTTCTTCAAAATCAACAAAGCATAGTCGCCGCCAACCAAGAACTAAATCAATCAAAACTTCGTCCTAAAGCCATTGTTTTTGGCCAAGGAGGATATGGTAACCCGGCATTAAATATGTTGAAAAACGAATTCCAATCGTATTATTTACTAGGTATACGCTTGAATTGGGATATTTCATCCTTTTACACGAAAAACATAAACCAAAAAAGTGAACAACTACAAAAGGAATTAATTAATCAACAGAAGATTGATTTGGAGCGCCAAATATCCATGCAACACACTAAAATGTCAGAGGAAGTCAAACGCTTTGAAACACTAATTCAACAGGATCGCGGGATGATTACGCTTCGAGAACGAATTAGTAAAACCGCAGCATCCGAATTAGACATGGGGACAATAACTGCGACTCAATTCGTATCAGAAAAAAATGCTGAAAAATTAGTTAAACAAGCTTACCTATTACACACCATTCAAAAACTAGCCTTCCTTCAAGATGCTATTTTATTATTTGGCCCAAATTCAAATTTATAATACATAACCATGAAATCGACTACCTACTTATCCTTTTTACTATGTGCAATTGTTTTTGCCTGTACCCAACAAAAAGAAGCAGATGCTTATGGCAATTTTGAAGCGACAGAAACGATCGTTTCCGCAGAAGCGAATGGAAAAATTAAATCATTCCTAATTTCTGAAGGAGATATCATTCAAGCGGGTACACGCGTAGCAGAGATTGACCCAGCCATATTAGCCCAACAAAAAACTATTATTGAAGCGAATATTCGCACCGTCAAAAGTAAAGCCCCGGCTATAAGGGCTCAATTAACCGTTTTAGAAAATCAAATAGCTAGTACCGAGAGTCAGCGAAAAACCTATTTATACGAATTAAATCGAATAACAAATTTACAAGCAAATGGTGCAGCAACGGTCAAGCAAGTGGATGACATTCAAGCCCAAATCACGCAAATTGATAAGCAAATCTTGACACAAAACAGCCAGCTCAAAGCGCAAGAAATTGCGTTAAAAAGTCAAACTCAAACAATCAATAATGAAGCAAATGGGTTGAAAGAACAAGTCAACCAAATTCAAATTCAATTGAATCAAGCCAAAGTCTTAAATCCTATCCAAGGAACAGTAACAGCCAAATTTGTGGAAGTAAATGAAATAGTCTCCTATGGAAAACCGCTTTATAAAATCGCAGATTTATCAAATTTGATTTTACGTGCTTATTTTTCTGGCGACCAACTAAGTAAAATTAAATTGAATCAACTTGTCAAGGTTCGGATAGATGCAGCGGATGGTCAATATAAAAATTATTCGGGAAAGATTATTTGGATTAGCCCAAAGTCAGAATTCACCCCAAAAATTATTCAAACGAAACAAGATCGAGTGAATTTTGTCTACGCCGTTAAAATTAAGGTTTTAAACGATGGAGGAATAAAAATGGGGATGCCTGCAGAAGTCGTTTTAAACTAAAACCTATTGGAAAAGTACGCTATACAAATTGAATCGCTCACGAAGCGATATGATGAGGTTCTTGCTTTGGATCAAGTCAGTCTTCATGTGGAAGAGGGTGAATTATTTGGTTTAATTGGACCTGACGGAGCCGGGAAAACGACCTTAATTAAGATTTTAGTCACAATTATCGGCGCAGACGATGGTAAAGCTAGCATCTTGGAAATGGATACCCGCCAAGCAAAAAAGTCAATTCGGGAAATTGTCGGATATATGCCTGGGCGATTTTCATTATATCCAGATCTAAGCGTGGAAGAGAATCTATCATTTTTTGCCCGAGCATTTGATACGACAATCACAGAAAATTATAGCTTAATCGAATCTATATATGACCAACTTAAGCCGTTTAAAGATCGAAAAGCAGGAGCACTTTCAGGGGGGATGAAACAAAAACTATCCTTATGCTGTGCACTTATTCATCGGCCTAAAATTCTTTTGCTTGATGAGCCCACAACGGGTGTAGATGCTGTTTCCAGAAAAGAATTTTGGCAAATGCTGCGCGAAATTAAATCACAGGGAATCACCATTTTAGTATCAACACCCTATATGGACGAGGCAAATCTTTGTGACCGCATCGCGTTTCTACAAGGAGGAAAAATCCTGTCTATTGATTCGCCCAAAAACATAACTGATCAATTTCCTTGGCAACTCTTTGCGATTAAAAGTCAGCAGAAATATGCATTAATAGAATGGCTAAGAGCATGGGAAAAGGTAAGCTATTGCTATGCTTTTGGCGAATACTTACATGTGGCCTTTGAAGACAACACAATTCAAGCAAAAGCATTGAATAACTATTTGAAAACTGGGTCAATTTCAGCCAGTGAAATTACGGTTATTTCTCCAACGATCGAAGACACCTTTATATACTTGATGGAACATGGAACCCGTTGTTAAAGTAGAAAATTTATCGAAAAAATTTGGGGAGTTTATTGCTACGAATGCCATCAGCTTCGAAGTAAATAAAGGCGAAATATTTGGGTTCCTTGGAGCCAATGGCGCTGGAAAAACCACAGCCATGCGTATGCTAAGTGGCCTTTTAACTCCTTCATCTGGACAGGCATTTGTCGCTGGCTTTGATGTAGCCACACAAGCAGAACTTGTCAAAAAAAATATTGGGTACATGAGTCAAAAATTCTCCCTTTACGAGGATTTGACCATCCAAGAAAATATTGAATTCTATGGTGGGATATATGAATTAAGCCGACAAGAAATTAAGGATCGATCTAAGGGCATCGTTGACAAGTTTCAGTTAGCATCTGTCAAGAACAAATTAGTCAAAACCATTCCATTGGGATGGAAACAGAAATTAGCTTTCGCTTTAGCACTTATCCACAAACCCAAAGTGGTTTTCTTAGATGAACCCACAGGAGGAGTCGACCCCATCACGCGTCGCCAATTTTGGGACTTAATTTATGAAGCGGCTAATGATGGTGTGACTATTTTTATTACAACACACTACATGGATGAAGCCGAATATTGTGACCGCGTTTCCATTATGGTCGATGGACTTATTAAAGCATTAGGAACACCAAGCGAACTGAAAAAATCATTTGATGTGGATAGTATGGATGCCGTTTTTCAACTTCTTGCCCGCGGAACGGCAAACAAATAATACAATCGATGAAGAAATTTTATGCCTTCGTACAAAAAGAGTTTTATCATATCTTTCGCGATACGCGTACGATGATGATCCTGTTTGCTTTACCTGTCGCTTTAGTCATCATTTTCGGGTATGCGCTGAATAACGATTATAAAAACATTCCCATTGGCGTTCTCAATCAATCAAAAGATCAAACTTCTGAAAAACTTATAAATCGTATCATTGGTTCGGGGTATTTTGTCGTAGAAAAATCCTTGGAAAAACCACAAGACATCCCCAGCGCATTTAAATTAGGCAAAATCAAACTCGTTCTTTACTTCCCCGCTCATTTTCAAAAAGAATTATACCATTCAAAAAAAGCGCAGGTCCAATTAATCGCTGATGCAAGTGACATCAATACAGCCATTAACACAACAAGTTATTTGTCGGGGATAATAAATGAATTTAATGCCGAGAACGCCCGCGAAATAAATGGTGGAATCCAAATAAGCACGCGAATGATTTTTAACCAACGACTTCTATCAGTCTATTTATTCATTCCCGGAGTTATCGCTTTAATTCTGCTAATTATTTCAGCTCTCCTTACCTCAGTTACCCTTGCGCGAGAAAAAGAAATGGGGACGTTAGAATTATTATCTATCTCGCCTATTAGTCCCTACATGATTATTATAGGAAAGGTAATCCCCTATTTGATTCTCTCCTTATTGAATAGTTTTGTCATCATTCTACTGGGAATTTTCATTTTCGGTTTACCCATGACGGGGTCTATTTCATTACTTATATTGGCTTGCTTCGTTTATACTGTCGCGTCATTATCGCTAGGCATATTAATTTCTACACGTGTAGAAACCCAGCAAGCTGCGATGTTTGCAAGTTTAGTTACCCTAATGATGCCTACGATGCTACTATCGGGATTTATTTTCCCCATTGAAAGCCTACCCTTGCCATTGCAAGTTATTTCCAACATCATACCCGCCACACACTTTATTGTACTGATAAAAAGCATCATGATCAAAGGGGCTGGCATTACAGTTATTTGGAAACCTTTTATTATTTTAATGGGGATGACAAGTCTCTTCCTTTTTGTCAGTATTCAGAGTTTGAAACGTAATAACTAATATGCGCAATATCTTCATTTTAGTCAGAAAGGAATTTTTACAAATCTTTAGGAATCGGCAACTATTGCCCTTCATGACTGTATTGCCAGTAATTCAAGTCATTTTGCTAACTTTTGCTGCGAACTATGAAATTAAAAATTTGCGATTGGGTATTTGGGATTTAGACCAAAGCACAAGTGCCCAACAGTTAATTCATAAATTTACAGGAGCAAAATTCTTCCAAGAAAAAGCATTGATTTCGAATCAAAAAAAAGCGGATGAATTATTGATGAAGGATGAGGTAGATCTTGTACTTGTCATCCCGAAAGACTTTGAAAAAGCGATTCATTCCTCCAATAATCCGGCAATTCAATTTCAAATAAATGCCTTAAATAATGCCAAAGCTGGTATCGTTCAAAATTACGCAAGCGCAATAACGCAGGACTTTTTGAATGAAAAGAGGGGTAACTCAACTTTACTGGCAAGCCCCAAAATTATCCCTATCACTAATTACTGGTATAACCCTACGTTGAACTATAAAACGATCATGCTTCCAGGCATCGTCGCAGAAGTAATGACCTTAATTATCATTCTCATCTGTGCACTAAATGTTGTCCGGGAAAGAGAGATTGGCACAATAGAACAACTTAACGTAACACCTTTAAAGAAACATGAATTTATTCTTGGGAAGTTAATCCCATTTTGGGTCATTGGTCATTTTATCTTCTGGGCCGGCATAGCTTTGGGAAAAATCTTCTTTAACATTCCCATGGTAGGAAGCTTAGGATTACTCGAGTTATTCTTAGCTATATTCCTTTTTGTCCCTTTAGGAATTGGCTTGTTTATCTCAACGGCAGTTGAAACTCAGCAACAGGCCTTATTTACCTCTTTCTTTTTTATCATACTCTTTATCCTCATGTGTGGATTATTTACACCCGTAGAAACCATGC
>JBEEOB010000004.1:0-9167 GCA_041191865.1 Bacteroidota bacterium | reverse complement strand
GCATCTGCAACAACAACATCGAACATTGCTAACTTCTTGCGTCCACGACGCGCTAATCTAATTTTAACAGCCATTATATATGGGTTTGTGAAGGATCTCGTCCCTCGGTTAATAAAAATGTCTGCAAAAATAGGAATTTAATCCTACAATACAAACAGGAAAAATGAGAAAATAAACCGATAAGCCGAATTCTGTAAGCATTTGCATGCCCTCTTATCATTTATCTTGACGAATACTTACGCATTCGCTCGAGCAATCTACCCACTGACATCGGACGAGCAACCCTTTTGTCTTGCGACAGTCAGCCTATTTGATCTTGCAACCCGTGAGGTTTACCTATGCCTAACTTGTCACCAAATTAGCGGTGGGCTCTTACCCCACCTTTTCACCCTTACCTCGAAAGGCGGTAATTTTCTGTGGCACTAGCTGTAGAACCTTACGATCCCCCTTCCTGTTAAGAAGCACGGCGCTCTTTGTTGTTCGGACTTTCCTCTTTAAAAAGCGATAAGATGGTTTATTTTCTCAAGGCAAAAGTACGACTATTTTCTTAGCTCCCAATTTCCTTGTATTTCTCCGGAAACACTCAAGCCTACTGGAGTATAGGAAATCTGCTGAATTTGAACATTGCCATTAGACAAGGTCAATCCCCATGAATTTTGCTTTAGTAAGGACAATGCATCTTTCCCAGACCACCTATAGGTGTTTAACGATTTTATCATTTTATGCTTAACATGCGCACGCATGAAAAATGGTAAGCCGCTAATCGATAGGTCCTTTACATGAACCCCTATCGTATTCGCATTCATTTGAACAGGCAGAATCGTAAAATTGGCTACCGATTGAACCTTTGCATAACCCTTAAGCGCCACGTGTAATCCTAAAGAATCCCCTTGAATACTTAATTGATCCTCATTTAAACGTAATTCCCGCAACAATATGGATTTCAATTTTTCATAGGATATCAACACTTGAAAAGGCAAGGCCTGATTCTGATACTTCATCTCAAGCCAACGATTTGTTTGGACGTTCAAGGTATCTCCCACGGATAAAGCGGTTCGAACCACCAATTTCCCTGTCAAACCTTCAGCTTTAAACTGCAAAGCATGCAAATCGACATCTGCGGCTCTTAATGCAATTGACCCCAAGGGACTTGAATAATTCATACGAACTTGGTTCACTAAATTAGCTAGAGAATTGGGACTAAGTGCCTGGTTCAACTGAGTCAAAACACGTTCCTGCATATTCGGCAATTGCCTTTGCAATAAAGGGTCAACAACGCCGTGAACCTGAACAGGAAAGCCAAGTAAACGAATCTCGGGTTTAGAAATCCACTGATAATTAACATGAAGTTGATCAACCTGGTGATGGTTTATATCCTGCCAATTCCACTGAAAATCAACATTCAAATTACTTTTCGCCTGTAATAAACCTGTATTAATCCCAGCAACATTCGGTCTTGCCTCAATCTTCAAGGGTAATTGCAAACTAACCTTACCACCAGAAAATACTTGCATACGAGGCTTCTGCAAGAGCATGAGTTCCAAAGGAAACCCAACATCCGATTGATTCTTAGAGTTGAATAAAACTTTCCCCGGTCTAAATTGCAAATATGAAAATAGACTATCATAATGCATCGAGAAGTCAATTGAGAGCGTTTGGGACTTGATGGGCTTTATTTCAGTCTGATAGCTTCCTAAGGTACCTTGCACGGGAAAGTCACGGCTACAAGCCGTCACAATCACCAAAACCAATAAACTGATAAAATAGCGCATAAATAAAAAGCCTCAATCATGCCAAAGCAAAATTGAGGCTAGCTAATTAAATGATAAAATCTAAGTTAATAAGCCGCCGTTCACATGGATCGTTTGACCAGTTACATAGGTTGATAGTTCTGAACCTAAGAACAAACAAACGTTGGCAACTTCAGAAGCTTCGCCACCACGTTTCAGTGGAATCGACTTTTTCCATTCTTCTACTGTAGCCTCGTTTAATTCACCTGTCATTTCCGTTTCAATAAAACCAGGTGCAATTGAATTACAACGAATATTACGTGAACCTAATTCCAAGGCTACCGATTTTGTAAAACCAATAATTCCAGCTTTAGAAGCTGCATAGTTCGCTTGACCTGCATTACCCTTCACACCTACAATGGAAGTCATGTTGACGATGGATCCCGATTTAGCTTTCATCATCGGCTTGATTACAGCCTTTGTCAAGTTAAATACGGATTTCAAGTTAACTCGAATCACCTCATCCCACTGCTCTTCTGTCATACGCATCAATAAACCATCGCGTGTAATACCTGCATTATTAATCAACACATCAATTTGACCAAAATCAGCTATTACTGCATTGACTAATTCCTCCGCCGCGTCAAACATGGAAGCATCAGAACGATAGCCTTTTGCCTTAATTCCATAAGCTTCCAACTCCTTAACTAAAGCCTCCCCTTTTTCAACGGAAGACAAATAAGTAAAAGCAACATGAGCGCCAGATTCTGCAAATTTATTTGCAATAGCACGGCCAATACCGCGCGATGCTCCTGTGACTAAAACGACTTTTCCTTGTACTAATTGCATGTAATAAATGGTTAATGTGTATTATTTCTTCTTTCTTGTTAACGTCAATACTTCAGCCTCAACTACATAATCAGCCTCAATGACTTCCCCTTCAGCTAATTCTCCTTTTAAAATTTCTTCCGCCAATGGATCTTCTAAATACTTTTGAATCGCGCGATTTAAAGGTCTAGCTCCGTATTGTGGATCATAACCCTTATCAGCAATGAAATCTTTTGCCTTTTCCGTTAATTCAACAGCAAAACCTAAGTTGGCCAAGCGCGTCATTAATTTCACTAATAATAAGTCTATGATTTTATGTAAATCTGAACGCTCGAGTGAATTAAAGACGATGATATCATCCAAACGGTTAATGAATTCAGGAGCAAAGGCTTTCTTCAACGCATTTTGAATCGTCGATTTTGCTTGCTCTTCCATGTTGTCCACGCGTGACTTTGTAGAGAATCCAATACCCGATCCAAAATCTTTTAAATCACGTGCACCAATATTGGACGTCATGATGATAATGGTATTTCGGAAATCTACGCGACGACCCAATCCATCTGTTAAAATTCCATCATCCAATACCTGTAACAGCAAATTGAAGACATCTGGATGCGCTTTTTCAATTTCATCCAAGAGTACAACAGAATAAGGTTTCCGACGAACCTTTTCGGTCAATTGACCACCTTCTTCGTATCCTACATATCCTGGAGGCGCTCCAACTAAACGAGATACAGAGAATTTCTCCATGTACTCACTCATATCGATACGCACCAAAGAATCTTCTTTATCAAATAAATAAGTAGCCAAAACTTTAGCCATCTCCGTTTTTCCAACACCCGTAGGCCCTAAGAAAATAAAGGAACCTATTGGTTTGTTAGGATCTTTCAATCCTACGCGAGTTCGTTGGATAGCTTTCACCAATTTCTTCACCGCATCGCCTTGGCCAATCACATGTTTGGTCAATTCCTGCTCCATTTGGAGTAATTTTTCACCTTCTTTAGCAGCCACTCGATTAACTGGAATACCCGTCATTTGAGCGATTACTTCCGCAACATGCTCTTCCGTAACGGTAAACTTCTGTTTCTTCGACTCCTCTTCCCAGTTGGTTTTCGCTAATTCCAGTTGATCGATTAATTTCTTCTCTCGATCACGTAATTGCGCAGCCTCTTCATACTTCTGAGACTTCACAACTTGATTCTTCTCCTTCTTCACCACCTCAATTTGATTCTCTAAGGCTACGATATCTGCAGGAACTTGAATATTCGAAATGTGCACACGAGCACCTACCTCATCCATCACGTCAATCGCCTTGTCGGGCAAGAAACGATCCGAAATGTAGCGATCCGATAACTTAACAGCTGATTCAATGGAATCTTGCGTATAAATTACATGGTGATGCTCTTCGTATTTGTCTTTAATGTTATTTAAAATCTCAATCGTCTCGTCAACCGTTGTGGCATCGACCATCACTGTTTGAAAACGACGAGCTAAAGCACCATCTTTTTCAATGTATTGTCGGTATTCATCCAACGTCGTCGCACCAATCACTTGAATATCTCCCCTTGCCAAAGCTGGCTTGAACATATTCGAAGCATCTAGCGAACCTGAAGCGCCACCTGCACCCACAATGGTATGCAATTCATCAATAAACAAGATTACATCCGTGGATTTCTCTAATTCATTCATCACCGCCTTCATTCGCTCCTCGAACTGACCACGGTATTTTGTACCTGCAACCAAGGAAGCTATATCCAAGGTAACGACACGTTTTCCAAACAATACACGTGAAACTTTCTTTTGGATGATGCGCAAAGCTAAACCTTCCGCAATGGCAGTTTTACCTACACCGGGTTCTCCGATTAATATAGGATTGTTCTTTTTCCGACGAGATAAGATTTGAGCAACTCGCTCGATTTCTTTTTCGCGACCAACAATCGCATCGAGTTTACCTTGTTCAGCAATTTTTGTCAAATCACGCCCAAAATTATCTAATACAGGGGTCTTGCTTTTTTCACCAGTTTTAGCCGTTGAAGAACTTCCTGAACCACTGGATGAACCAGCATTAGAACCGCCAAACAAACGATTATCATCATCGGAATCATCCGTATCTGAACTCGCTTTTGGCATATTATCTTGTGAATTACTTGATTGAAATTCGACCATCTCCTTGATTAGATCATAATGGACCTGGTATTTTTCTAATATCTGTGTGGCAACATTATCTTCATCACGTAAAATCGCCATTAATAAATGCTCTGTTCCAACCAAATTGGTCTTAAAATACTTGGCCTCCAAATACGTTAAACGCAATACCTTCTCTGCTTGCTTCGTCAAAGGGATATTCAACATACTTTGCTTATCGAAACTTGAACGACTCGTAGAAGCAGTGGAATGCTCAATACTTTGACGCAATTGATCCAACGAAACACCTGATTTATGTAATAATTCTATCCCGGGACCTTCACCATCACGTATGATACCCAACATCAAATGTTCGGTACCAATGTAATCATGCCCTAATCGCAAGGCCTCTTCACGAGCCAATGCAATTACTTCTTTCACCTTATTTGAAAACTTAGCCTCCATATTTCCCTAATTAATATTAATCAAAACGCACCTAAGCCTTTATTTGTTCAAACTCTTTTGTAAAATTTCACGGGACTCAATTCCGTAATTCATAATTAAATCCAACACAGACAAATTTGCTACAAATTCCGTGCCAAAACATTGCCTATACGCAACAGGATTATAAATATTGCGCGAGGAAAATTCTTTTTTTGAATCAATTACATTCCAATAAGAATGATCAGCAGCATCATTAAATGATTCAGTGAAGCTAAACTGAGGTTTCTTTTGCAAAAAACGCGCAATTGTATTTAAAAATTGAATATTTAAATCTACTAAAAATTTACTTTTTTTCGCAAATATCTGATCGATAAATGGTTCCACATGTTCAAAAAACGGAGCCTTACCATAAGCTGCCTGAATCGCCCCTTTATGTTTACGAATCCAATCTTGCGAATAATCGATTTGGACGTCTTTGGTCAACTGCTTGCCTGAGCTACCTTGTATGATAGGGATGCTTAATAATTCCACACCATTAGCCCCTAAAATATAGCTTCGATTCCGGTAAGTTTGTTTGGGAAAATTCTCACAAACCTCGAATTGAATTTGAGGTTCATCAAAAATTAACGCGCAATATTCTAAAGAAGGTAAATACTGAATATCAATGTGCATTCAAAAAATAAGTGGATATTTGCAAAAATAGCAGATATAAGCGATTAACTCGACAAAATAGCCATGATGTTTTTTTACAAGTTATTGGGCCGTATGCCACTTTCCATTTTATACACACTGGCATCTGGTGTTAAATGGGTCTTTTATTACATCATTTCCTATCGAAAAGAGGTTATTTCTAAAAACATTTCCAATGCTTTTCCTCAACTTAATCCTAAGCAAATCAAAGCATTAAGTCTAAAGTTTTATGGCTACTTAACGGACCAACTAGTCGAGTTTTTTTATGGGGTCTCCATAAGTGAAGCGGAAATGTTAGAAAGGGTTCAAATGGTCAATGAACATTATATCTCCGACTACCTACAAGCTGGCACTCCGGTCGTATTAGTTGCCGGCCACCAGGGCAACTGGGAATGGGCGATTCACCGACTTGCCCTATCTAATAATTTGTACGATGTCGTTTATCAGAAACTAAACAACCCCGCGTTCAATCAATTCACGATGGAAGTCAGAAGTCGCTTTCCGGGTGTCACTTTATTGGAAAAAAGAGAATCTATTTTGGCTACACGGGAAAGAAAAGACATTGCGAGAGGAATATGTTTGGCTGCCGACCAGGCTCCGCAAAAACCCGAATCCGCCTATTGGACAACGTTTTTAAATCAGGATACAGCCTTCTTTACCGGTATGGAACGCTTTGCGAGAGATTATAACTACCCCGTTGTATTTGTTGAATTAATCCGAAAAGAACGAGGGAAATACATCATGAGTTTCGAACCTATTGCCAACCCCGATTACACGGATTTACCCAAAGGGGAAATCATTGAACGTTTCGCACGAAGATTAGAGAAATCGATCATACAATATCCTGAACAATATTTATGGTCGCATCGTAGATGGAAACATACAAAACCTGATGCACTATCACTTAAGTGGTAATTATTCGAAATCGCTCACATCTCCCGCTCCTACTCGTATAATCTCAATGGATTCATCCAAAATTTCCAAAACGGACGAAGGGAAATGTCCGCCATAACCTCCATCCAAAACAAGGTCAACTTGCTTTTCATATCGGTCTAATATTAGGCTGGGATCCGTATATTCCTCAACAGCTAATCCCTCTTGAGGCAATGTCGTGGTTAATAAAGGATGCCCCAATTGCTTCACGATATCAAGTATGGGAGAATAATCAGGAATTCGAATCCCAACTGTCTTCTTGCCTTGAACAAGCACTGAAGGCACTTTTGAACTGGCCGGCAAAACAAAAGTATAAGGACCCGGCAAATAACGTTTCAAGACTTTAAACGCAAAATCACTGACTTTAGCAAAGTTGGCAATCGAACTTAAATCTGCGCAGATAAAACTGAACCGATTCTTCGAAGGCTTAATCTGCTTAATCTCACAAATGCGATTGACGGCATTTTGGCTATGGATTGAACAACCCATCGCATACATTGTATCCGTAGGATAAATAATGACGCCACCTTTTTCAAGAACCTTGACTACCTGGTCAATCAATTCTTGAGAATTGTTACGCTCATATACTTTTCTAATTTCAGCAGCCATCTTAAAAATTTAAAAAGAAATCTGATCCTTGTTGCTCTTCCTCTAACTCTTCAATTTTCACTTGGTCTATACTTGCGTTGATTTCAAAACCGACGATGAGAATTAATCCAACAAAATACAACCAAACCATCAAGGCGATTAATGAACCGATGGAGCCATAAATCTTATGATAACTCGCAAAATTCACTAAATAATAGGAGAAAACATTCGAAATAAGAATCATCATCACGGATGCCGTAATACAACCCGCATTGAAAAATTTCCAACGTTTATGAATCGCTGGAGCATAATAATAAATTAAGGAAATGGTAAAAAAGAAGACCGAAAATATAACAAAATAGGTCAGCACCTTGGTGAGGTAAAAGGTGAAATTATATTCTAAGATACCCTCCTTTGCTAAGTATTTCACGATAAAATTCCCCAAAATAAAAACCATGAATGAGGTAATTAAAACAAATGTCAATAGAAAGTTAAGGCCTACTGCCACCAATCTTTCTTTAATAAAACCTCGATTCTCACTTGTTTTATAGGTCAGGTTAAACGAACGCATTAAAGCTAAAATACCACTTGTGCTCGCGTAAAGGGCAAAGAAAAATCCAAACGAAAGAACTCCTCCCCTTTTTTTATTCACAATCTCCGTAATCAACTCCGTCAAATCGTTTTGGAGATTTTTGGGAACCGTAGCTTTGATAAAACTAATAATTTTATAATCTAAGTGCTCTACAGGTAAATAAGGCAATAATGAAAACAAGAAAATGATCGTAGGAAAAACAGCTAAGGTAAAATTGTACGCTACCGCTGCCGCACGTACGTCAATATCAAACTGAAAGATTTTTTGATACAAAATAGAAATGATGCGAACGAGCACATAATGCTCTTCGTATTCACGCCAAATCTGCTTTATCTCGTTTAATAAACTTTTCCTCATGGTTGGTAATAAGGTTGCAAAGCATTTAAGATAAAATCAGGAGCTTTGATGACTTTTTTGGCATTCAAATCCCAAAAGACAAGCGTTGTTTTACCTTCATTAATGACAAGACCCGCTTCATTTTTTATCTGATATGAAAAAACAATTTTGCGAGTGGGTAGTGAGTCAACATGACAAATAATCGTTAATTCATCATCATAGAGACCGGGTGCAAGAAATTTGGTATAATGTTCTGCCACAGGTAAACCCACGCCATTATCTTCTAACGATTTATAACTTACGCCTAAACTACGTAAGGTTTCCACACGGCCAATTTCATATAAGCGCGCATAATTCCCATAATAGACATAGCCCATCTGATCTGTATCAGCATAACAAACTCGGTACTTGACAGCGTGTGAATACATCTTATTGAATTTTACGAGCATCCAAGGCAGCTTGGTATTTAGCTGCATTGATTAAATGATCCGGATACGTTTTGGCAAAATTGTGAAAACCAGAAAAATCTTCTTTTGCACAGAAATACATGTAATCATGTTTTTCCAAATGTAGTACTTTATCGATCACATCAACTGGCGGAATCGAAATAGGTCCTGGCGGAAGTCCTGCATGGCGATAGGTATTGAATGGCGAATTAATCGCTGTATACTTCCCTGTCACACGCTTAATGGTAAAGTCTTTCCATGCAAAAACAATTGTTGGGTCAGCCTGCAAAGGCATTCCAGTACGGAAACGATTCCAATATACTCCGGCAATACGCGCTTGCTCAGCCGACTCTTTACTTTCGCCATAAACAATCGAAGCTAAAATCCCCGCTTGGATTGGAGTCATCCCCAAAGCTGCTGCTTCGCTAATGCGTTTTTGACTCCAAAAACGCTTAT
>JBEEOB010000003.1:0-46159 GCA_041191865.1 Bacteroidota bacterium | reverse complement strand
CCCGATGCAGCCGTTTGCAATAATTCAATACGTTCTTTGGCTTTATTTTTTCTGAAATTTTCGAAATCCGCATAGAGAAGTAGGTATTTCTTTTTCATTTCTTCCAACTCATCCGGCGCCGCTTGCTCTTCTGTATTTGAATCCTCAGGCTGCGTTTCAGCAGCTACATCGTGCTTGTTTTCGTCTTCCAACGGCTGTTCGTTCTCTTTCTTTTTCATATGGCAAAATTAATACGCTTTTTGGTGAAGCAAATCATAGACCAAAAACTATTTTCTGACAGTTTGGCATAAATTCCCACACCTTCGTAATTTTATGGCACATGAATTCTACAACTTCCTCTAATGCACATGCCATAAAACGATTAGCACAGCAACACGGCTTTGCTTTTTGTGGTATATCTAAGGCGGATTTTTTGGAAGCTGAAGCACCTCATTTAGAGAAATGGTTAAACAGTCAAATGCATGGTGAAATGGGTTATATGGCCAATCATTTTGACAAGCGTTTAGACCCCCGCTTGCTTGTTGATGGGGCCCAAACGGTTGTTTCTTTGGTTTATAACTACTTTCCTCCAGCTCAATTTCAACCTTTGTCGGATTCCTTCAAAGTTTCAAAATATGCCTTTGGAGAAGATTATCACCGCGTCATCAAGGATAAAATGCAATTGCTTTGGGACGATTTACAAAATGAGCTCGGGGAGATTCAAGGTCGTATGTTTGTCGACTCAGCGCCTGTGCTTGAAAAAGCCTGGGCAAAAATGTCAGGCATTGGTTGGGTTGGAAAAAATGCCAACCTGATTATTCCCAAACAGGGGAGTTTCTACTTCATCGCAGAATTAATTATAGACTTGCCCGCATCGCCAGATGGTCCCATACGTGATTTCTGTGGTACGTGTACGAGGTGTATTGATGCTTGCCCAACGGATGCGATTACCCCTTATGTGGTTGATGGGTCAAAGTGCATTTCTTATTTTACAATTGAATTGAAGAAAAATCTTCCGATTCAAATCAATCAGGGGTTCGAAGATTGGATTTTTGGCTGTGATATTTGCCAAGACGTGTGCCCCTGGAACCGACATGCGAAAGCGCATGCTGAGGCGCGATTTGAACCGAAAGGGGAGTTGATGGGATTGACGCAGGCCGACTGGGAAGATATGTCGGAGGAACTTTTTAAAAATCTGTTTCGGTATTCAGCGATTAGTCGGACGAAACTGGGAGGAATCCGTAGAAACATTGCACATGCAAAAAAAATGAGGCCATGAATATCATGACCCCTTTTTGCAAATTAAACCCTAAAGTGATTTTCTTGGAATGAATTGTAGCGCGAGTTCATGGCTACCCTTATCGTTCTCGTTGATGAGTTGTGCCGCCATTTCACCCATGCGTATCGGTTGATTCGATAGCACGGTAATGCCTCCCACCAATATTTCTTTAAAATGAGAATCGTTGAACGCGATTAATCCCACTTGTTTACCAATTTCTAATTTATTTAATTCTGCGTATTTGATGGCCCGAACTAGATCTTGGTCGTCAAGTGTGAAATATATCACACCCGCACAAACATCATCCGATTCGAGGCCATCCAATACTTGAAAATCCATACCTTGGGATTCGCAGAACTCACTACATCCATTGATCAATGCCGGGTCGAAATAATCTTCTTCCGAGACAACTAATTTAAATGAATGGTACTTATTAAACAGGTTTAGTTGGTTTTCTAATAAAGCGATTAATTGCTCTTTCGGCTGCGTCACAATGCTTGCGTGTGCATGGGAAATGCTATTAAAGTTTTGGTCCAATAAGATCAATCGGTCACCCGATATCTTTTTTAGACATTTGATATTCTCTTCCTCTTCCTCAATCAAATGCGGCATGATTACATAATAATGGTAATTGCCCAATTGCTGAGACATGATCTCCTGAAATTGACTTGTTTTGTATTGATAGGTATAAATATCAACCATGACATTTTTGCCTAAGGATTCGCAAAAGGAATCAAAAACAACTTTGTTGGTGTTGGTAATTTTGCCAACTAAAAATAAGACTTTGGTTTTTGTCTTGACTTTGGCATCCGAGATAAAATACCCTTTGCGGAAGATGGATGTAATGACCCCCATCTTATGTAATTCGGTGTAGGCTCTTTCGACTGTATCTCTTGACAAATAACATTCCTCAGAGGCTTCATTGATGGAGGGCAAACGCTCGCCGGGTTTTAGTTCCCCCATTTCAATATCGCGCAACAATGAATTAATGAGTTGCTGGTACTTCGGCAATTTATTATCAGCGTTTTTAGCTGAGAATGAAATAAATGATTTAACCATTAGTTTACCTGAATTACACGGATTGCCTTGACTTTCAAAGCTTGATACAAATTTACAGGCTGAAACCTAGAAGAATTGGGACAAATCTTACAAATACATGGATATATCTTGCAAATGATGCCAAATGAAAAATATGTGCCAGGATTATATTCGACTTAGACCGGATAAATCGGCAAGAACTCTGTTAATATTTTTCTATTTTAGCTATCCGAATGAAATATAACTTAATCCGTTTCTTGCTATTTATTTGTCTGAGCCTTCCAGGATTCAGTCAAGTAAATCAGCGTTTCGAACGTTTGAGTACGGTTTCTGGTTTGTCGCAAAGTACAATCAATAAAATCATTCAGGATCGTCGAGGCTTTTTATGGTTTGCGACAGCTGATGGATTAAATCGTTACGATGGGCATTCCTTTGTTATTTATCGACACGATCCCGGTGATGCCAATACATTAAGTGGGAGTGATATTTCAACGGTTTTAGAGGATCAAGATGGTAACTTATGGGTTGCTGCTCGTAGTTCTGGATTAAATAAAATCAATCTCAAAACAGGGAAAATTACTCGGTTTTCGAAAGGCCCGCAAGGGATTGATTTTTCATCCTTAACCATTTCCTCGCTGCTCGCGGTTGGGAAAAATCGCATCTATGCCTCCGTGAATGGTTTAGGCATGTTGGTATTTGATACACAGAAAAATACCTATTTGCCCCAAGAGTCGGAACTGAAAAATCCCCTGCTGAAAGAGATTGTGCGATTGTATAAACATTCAAATGGCTCGATTTGGTTGGGGACAAGAACAGGCCAACTAATATCCTATGTGGGTAACCATAGTTTTATTCCCTTCGATTTTTCGGGTAAATCCATGGCGAGTAATTTCCGTGTGCGCGCCTTGTACGAGGCTAAAAATGGGGATTTATTGATTGGAACAGAGGGCAAGGGTTTATTCCGATTTAATCCACAAAATCAGCAATTTCAAAACGTATTCTACCAAGCGAATGAACCACTTAGTAGGCAAAATATTGTAACATCTCTGGCGCGTGATGCGAATGAGAATCTGTGGATTGGGACAGATAATGGGGTTTATACGTTAACAGGAGAGGATTTTAAACATCCCAAACACATTCCTTCTAATCCAGATCCCGACTTAGGTATTAGCTCCTTTTCAGTGATGAGCATGTTTACGGATTCCAATCGGAATACGTGGATTGGAACATGGGAGGCCGGTTTAAATATCAGTTTTTTTCAGAAGTCGCGCTTTTCAGTATTGCGCTATAAACCGAATACGTTTCAGGGATTACTGAGTAATAAAGTTACTTCGTTGAGCGCAGGTGATGATCGAGGTGTTTGGTTAGGTAGTAATGTAGGCTTATCGTATTTTAATCATAAAACGGGCAAGGTTGATCATTTGATTAATCAAGCTGTTGTCAATAAACTCAATGTGACAACCGGCTTTGATGTGAATTTGCTGAAAGCAATGCCAGATGGGAGCGTTTGGGTTTGTGCGTGGGGAAAAGGCTTATTTCATTTTAGCCCACCGAATGATTTACAGGCCTATCCGTACCGATTGGATGAAGCTGGCATGAAATGGACAAGTTTAGTCCTAGATCAAAATCGCTTATTGTTGGGGACACAATCCAAAGGCATTTTTGCATTTGATTTGCTTAAAAAGAACTTTTATAATCCTTTTGGAGAGTTCAGTTCGCAGGAATTGAAAAATAAAAACATCAATTCGATATTGAAAAGCTCAAATGGGCAAGTTTGGGTAGGAACCACCATGCATGGGGTGTTCATCTACGATTTGAAAAATCATCGCATACAGCATTTAGTCCGTACAAATTCATCGAACAGCTTGAAATACAATCATATAACCTGTATGAAAGAAGATCGTCAACATCGTATTTGGGTTTTAACCAATGGGGGAGGTCTACATCTTTACTTGGGCGAAGGCAAGGGATTTCGCGTGTTTACGGTGGCTGATGGGCTCGGTAGTAATACATTGCGTGGAATGGAGGAAGATAAAAAGGGAGATTTGTGGTTCACTACGAATGGTGGAATTTCCAAGATGGATACCAAAACCTTCAAATTCGTGAATTATGACGATGCCGACGGACTTCAGGGAAAAGAATTTATCATTACGGCACATGCGAAAAATAAACAAGGATGGTTGTTTTTCGGTGGTGTTAATGGCTTAAATTATTTAAAGTCCGATAGTTTACGCATGCGATTGGACGTCCCGAATGTCTACCTTACCGGATTGAAAATTTTTAATAAATCGGTGAAGGTGGGAGAAGAGAATTCACCACTAACGGCGGATTTGCCTAATATGAAGACCCTGGTTTTGCAACCTGATCAATCCGTATTTAGTCTTGATTTCGTCGCTTTGGAATACCAAAGACCCAAAAATAACCGCTACGCTTACTACTTGGAAGGTTTTGATAAGGAGTGGAATTTCGTGGGAACGCAGCGGACGGCTACATACACCAACCTAAGTCCAGGCTCTTACATTTTTAAAGTCAAGACAACGAATTCTGACGGCGTTTGGGGAGAGAATCCAGTCGAATTGCGAATTGAAGTATTGCCTCCTTGGTATCGAACTTGGTGGGCTTATTTGCTTTATGTGGTGATCATTTGTGCCATTATCTATGGCTTCATGCGTGAAATTCAAATTCGGGAGGCATTTAAGACCGATATCCGTTTGAAAGAAATTGAGAAGGAACGGATACGGGAATTGGAGCAAATAAAGACTTCCTTCTTTACGAATATATCACATGAATTGCGGACTCCTTTGACCTTGATTATCAGTCCGATTGAGAAGTATTTCTTAAAGAATGCCTCGATTCCCAAAGAGCAGGTGGGTAGATTGCAATCCATTCACCAAAATGCGCAGAAATTATTGCGTTTAATTAATCAGTTACTTGATTTATCTAAGATTGAGGCTGGGAAACAGCACCCTGTTATCGCAAAACATGACATGATTTCTCAATTGGATCATATTTTACAGGGTTTTGAGAGTTACGCCCAGCAAAAACAAATTAAGCTCAAATATGAATTGCCTGTCGAGTCATTGTGGGTTTATTACGATTCCGATATTTTGGAAAAATGCTTGAGTAATTTATTGTCGAATGCCTTCAAACACACTCCTGAAGATGGTAAAATAGGTGTTGAATTGGAATTAGAAGAGGTTTTTATTGGAGGAGAATCACATGTTCGCCAGGTGACTTTACGCGTGTTGGATACGGGGCGCGGGATCTCAGAGGCTCATTTGCCGCATATATTTGATCGTTTTTATCAAATTCCGGATGCCGTGCATGTAGTGGGTACTGGTGTTGGACTTTCTTTATGTAAGGAGTTGATTCAATTACATCGTGGGGATATTCAAGTGAAAAGTAAATTGGGCGAAGGAAGCGCGTTTATCTTGCATTTTCCGGTGCAAATGGAGGCTTTTGATCCCTCATGGATTCAATCGAATGCCCAACAACCTGTAGCTGTGGCAGAATTGCCAAATGTTATTTCAATTCAACAAGAAAAGCCTATTTTATTGGTGGTAGATGATCATGCGGAAATGCGGGAATTCATCGGAGGTATTTTTGATACACGTTTTCAGGTTATTTATGCGGATCGAGGGGAGGATGGATTAGAAAAGGCGAACACCTATTTGCCAGATTTGGTGATTACGGATTGGATGATGCCTGGAATGAGTGGAATTAATTTATGTAGAGCTTTGCGTCAAAACGCGAAAACGAGTCATATTCCCATCGTGATTTTGACATCAAAAAGTTCTCAGGAAAGCCAAATTGAGGGCATGCAATCGGGCGCTGATGATTTTGTGAGTAAGCCATTCAACGCTGACATACTTGAAATTCGGGTTAATACCTTGCTGGAAGCCAAAGAACGTCTTCGTAAAAATTGGCAGAAACAAATGATCCAACAAGAATTTAGCGAAGGGAAATTGCCTATTTTTGAAGATGCATTCTTGGTGAAAGCAACACAGGTCATCATCGATCATTTGAGTGAGCCCGATTTTGATGTGGAGGACCTAGAGAAGAGCCTCGATATGAGCAAAATGCAGTTGTACCGAAAGTTGAAGACCTTAACCTCGCTGGCAGGAAATGAATTTATTCGGTCGATTCGTTTGCAACAAGCAAAATTATTATTGGAAACGGCTTCCTTAAACATTTCAGAGGTTGCTTATCAAGTAGGTTTTAACGACCCAGCCTATTTTACCCGTGCATTTAAAAAACAATATGGCCGCACGCCAAAATCCTTTATCAATAACAAACATGAAAAAAGTTAGCGTATTCGTTCTTATTATTTGTGCCTCTTGGGGTTTTCTCGCGCATAAAACCTTGCAGCAGGTTTCCATATATCAATTACCAGATGCGTTGGGAGCTTATTTTTATGCGAATCAAGAATATATCGTCCAACAATCTATTCGTCCGGATGTTCGCAGGAAAGATGATAAGCAAGAAGATGCCAAGCATTATTTAGACATGGATGCGCCTTTGTTTGGTGCTGATTATAAAACATCTATTCCACATGATTTCAATAAAGCCGTTGCTAAATATGGTCTTGATAGCCTGCGTAAAGAAGGCTTAGTACCCTGGGAAGTCACGCGTGTTTATGGACGTTTGGTTGAGTCGTTTAAGGCTGAAAAGCGTGACTCTGTGTTGTTTTATGCGGCAGATCTAGGCCATTATGTGGCTGATGCACACGTACCTTTGCACACAACGCGTAATCATGATGGGCAGTTGACAGGTCAAAAAGGCATGCACGTTTTGTGGGAAAGTCTTGTTCCTGAGGCTCAGTTGCAAGGGTATTCTTTGAATCAAGTAGAAGGAGTTCAATACATTGCCAAGCCTCAAGATTTCATTTTTCAAATTTTATTAGAGTCACATGCGATGCTTCCTGCGATGTTTGCTGCGGAAAAAGAGGTACGTTCGGCTTTAGGGGAGGAGGGTTCATTTGAAATGGTGGAGAAATACGGTCGGAAACAACGCTACTATACCAAAGCATTTATTCAGGCTTATGGAGCTAAAATGGGAGCCTCCATTCCGGAGCGTATGTTATTGGCATCTTCGCGTGTGGCTTCCTTCTGGTTTTCAGCCTGGAAAGATGCGGGATCACCCGCTTGGGTTAAGCAAGATGCGCAAGTCGTTAATGCGTTGAATCAAGAAAAAGTCATTTGGAAGAAAAATGAGTTGATATCAGCGAATAAATTGATTTCGGTTAAAGGAAAACAGGCTGAATAAAGATGGTTAAGGTTTTATTGCTTTCAGATACACATAGTTATTTAGACCCCCGCCTCGATGAACATTTGAAAGAATGTGATCAAATATGGCACGGGGGAGATTGGGGTTCGGTCGAATTAGCGGATAAACTCGCTGCTTATGGAAAGCCCATTGCAGGTGTTTATGGGAACATCGATGATCGGACAATCCGAAATATGTATCCAAAAATTAAGCGCTTTCGGGTGGAAGATGTGACCGTCGCGATGACGCACATTGCTGGTGCCCCTTCGAATTATAAGCCGGATGCCTTGGAGGCTTTTTCCATGGGTTTACCCATGATTTTTGTTTGTGGGCATTCGCACATCTTACAAGTGAAGCGTGATGCCAAACGAAATAATATGCTGTTTTTGAATCCGGGTGCTGCAGGACAACATGGTTTTCATCCGGAACAAACGGCTCTTCGATTTAAGATCGAAGGTGCACGGATATTCGACATGGAAGTGATTCAGATGCCGCGGATAAAAGTGAAATTAACGCCTGATGAAGCAAAACTGCTATGACCCCGGCGGCGTGATTCCACGCCGCTGCGTTCTTCAATTTACACTTTATTCACTTCAAAAGACTGATAATTTTCAAACACGGAACCCTGCTGGTATGATTTGAGAATCCATCCACCTCCCACAACATCGTTTCCTTCATAAAAAACTGCCGCTTGGCCAGGCGCAATGCCACTCACGGCATCATGAAAATCTACCTTAATTTTATCAGCAAATTGATGTATGATGGCATCCGTTCCCGCATCCTTATAGCGCACCTTCGTCAAAGTTTCCAATCCTTCCGCAGGTATTTCCGCATATTTCTGCATGTTTAACTGACCTACCCACATGCCGGTCCGATTCAAATCTTCGATTTGGCCAATGACTACTTCATTCGTTTCCTTGCGGATTTCAATCACATATGCCGGGAAGCCAAATGCCTTGCCCAAGCCTTTTCGTTGGCCTACTGTATAAAACGGATATCCCTCATGCTTCCCAATGACCTTTCCTGCCACATCCACAAAGTTGCCTCCTGCGACTTCAGCCTCCAATTCCGGTAAGCGACGCTTCAAGAAACCTCGATAGTCATTGTCGGGAACAAAGCAGATCTCATAGCTTTCTGATTTATTCACAAGGTCCACAAATCCACGCTCGGTGGCCATTTCGCGAATTCGCGCTTTGGTTAAACCTCCTAATGGCAAAATGGTACGTGCTAGACTTGATTGGGATACGCCCCAAAGCACATAGCTTTGGTCTTTTAGGGTATCTACCCCTTTGGAAATAACATGCCTACCGCCTTCTTCGCGAATTTGTGCATAGTGTCCTGTGGCGATGAATTCGCAACCTAATTGGTCCGCCCGACGAAGCAATGCATCCCATTTGATGTGCGTATTGCACATCACACAGGGATTGGGCGTACGTCCGTCAACATATTCTTGCGTGAAATAATCGATAACCGAATCCCCAAACTCTTCGCGTATATCTAAAATGTAATGAGGGAATCCCAGGGACACAGCGATATGCCGTGCATCATTGATGGAATCCAACGAGCAACAACCCGTTTCCTTTTTATCTCCCCCAGAACTTGCATAGTCCCAGGTTTTCATGGTCATTCCAATGACCTCATAGCCTTGTTCGTGTAACAAAACAGCTGCGACCGAGCTGTCGATTCCGCCGCTCATAGCGACTAATACTCTTCCTTTTGATTCCATATTCTATGACAGGTTCAAAGCCTGCCGAAAATTTCCTGCAAGTTAGGATATATTTTCCTGAAAGCGTAGTTTTGTTCTTGTGTCTACGAATGAAAAAACCCTATGTTAAAAACGCTCGTTAAAGTTTCTGCCATTACCAACTTATCCGATGCGCGTTATTGTGCCGGGATGGGTGTCGATTTGTTAGGTTTCCCATTGGAACAAATTTCAGTGGAAAAGTTTACTGAAATTCGAAATTGGTTAGCCGGCGTACAGATTGTAGGCGAGTTTTCGACGCATCAGGCCGACGTAATTAAGTCCAAAGTGGCTGAATATCAGCCGGATGTGTTAGAAGTTGACACGAAAGTGAATTTAGTGGCCATTCAGGATATTGCGATTCCAAAAATATTACGTGTTAATATCGATTCAGATAACCTACCCGCAGTATTTGCCGCATCTGCACCCTATGTAAGCCAATTTTTATTGGTGGGGGATAGCCCAGATTCACTTCAAGGCATGGAAGGTTCGGTGGAAATCTGGTCGGCTCAATACCCCATTTTATTGGGCTTAGAAATCCCCGAGTCCGATTTGGATGAATGGATCGATCAAAGTTCCCTTAAAGGCATAGGCCTTGTGGCTGGCGACGAGGATCGTCCTGGTTTTCGGGATTTTACCGATTTAATGAATATCTTAGAAAAATTAGAAACTGAATAAATGATGTTCCAAAAGATTCAACAGATCTATTCGCTAGGTAAAAGCAAGCTAAAACAAGGAATTTTATTCCTTATTAGCCTGTTTTTACTGGGTGCTCAAAAGGTTTTGGGGCAGAAGCTATATGGGCGCTTGGAGGGTGTGTACCAACAAGCAATCGCTTATTACCAAGGCAAACGCGATCAAGTACAAGCATATTATGATGCCCGTGTCGATAAAAACTCTCCCTATTATAAACCAATCGTACGTATTTGGCGAATTGCAGGAAAAACGGTTATGTACGCGCTGGTCTATTTGTTTGTCATTGAAACGAATATTTTTTGGTTGACTGGACAAATGCCCAGTGTAGATGATCTTCAAAATCCCAAATTATCACAGGCCTCTGAGATTTATTCCGCGGATGGCGTGCTATTAGGGAAGTATTTTGCTGAAAACCGTACCCCGATTCGCGATTATAAGTTGATTTCACCTTACCTCGTAAAGGCATTGGTTGCCACAGAAGATGCCCGTTTTTATGAGCATACCGGTATTGATTTCCAAGCATGGGCTGGGGTTGCCGTAGGAATCGTTAAAGGAGGAGATCGTGGGGGTGGAAGTACCATTTCGCAACAACTTGCGAAGAATTTATTTAAGACACGGACCAAGAAAAGTTTTACGAAAACAGGCTTGTTCGGTTACATTCCTGGATTGAATAAGTTGATTTACAAGTCCAAGGAATGGGTAACTGCGATCAAGCTCGAGCGTTTTTATACGAAGGATGAAATCATTCTTTGGTATTTAAATACGGTAGATTACGGGAATAATGCCTACGGGATCAAGGTTGCCGCAAAAACGTATTTTAATACTTCACCTGATAGCTTGAATATTCAAGAAGCAGCCATTTTAGTGGGACTTCAAAAGGCTACAACTACGTATAATCCGAAGCGTTACGATGGCAAACCTTTGGCAGAAAATAAGGCCTGGAAGCGCCGGAATGTTGTTTTATCCCAAATGGTCAAAGCGGGATACCTCAAAAAAACGGAATATGATTCGCTAGCACCTTTGCCGATTGTTCTGCATGAAAATGAAGAATCTCCTTATGATGGAACGGGTAATTATTTCAAAGTTGCTGTTGCCAAAGAAATTCAGGAATGGGCGAAGAAAAATGACATGGAAGTCGATTTATACCGTGATGGGTTAAAAATCATGACGACCATTGATTCTCGTTTACAAATGCATGCAGAAGAGGCCGTTGAGCAAGGCATGCGTTCTACACAGAAGTCATTTGATAATCATTGGACGGGGCAAAACCCTTGGGTAGACGAAACTGGGAAAGAAATACCTGGGTTCATTGATTCGGTTGCTAAACGAACAGAATACTACAAAGCCTTGGTTCGCAGATATCCGAATAATCCGGATTCTGTTTGGTATCAAATGAAACATGTGAAGCGTAAAATGTGGGTTTATTCACGTAATACGCTCGGCGAAGAGGAGCAAACCATGAGTGCGATTGATTCAATCAATTATTACAAGCGTTTCTTGCAAGCGGGTATGATGACGATGGATCCTTATACAGGTCATATTAAGGCATGGGTAGGAGGTTTGGATTTCAAATACTTCAAATATGACCATGTGAAGCAAAGTAAACGCCAAGCGGGATCGACCTTCAAACCTTTTGTCTACACGGCTGCCATTGATGGTCCACGCAATTTATCTCCTTGCTTTACCGTAGAAGATTCTCCTTATTCCTTGGAAATTGAGGAAAATGGCGAGAAGAAAATCTGGAGCCCTCACAATGCGGATGGTACATTTTCATACAGTTTGATGCCTTTGAAACGCGCTTTAGCGAAGTCGGTGAATACAGTCACCGCGCGATTAACCAATGAATTTGTAGGTCCGGATACCGTTGCCTTGTATGCTAAAAACATGGGAATTAAAAGTCCTTTGAAACCCGTTGCATCGATTGGCTTAGGGTCAATTGACGTCTCGCTTTATGAGATGATAGGTGCCTATTCTGCCTTTGTCAACGAAGGTATTCACGTAGAACCTATGATTATCTCGGAAATTAAGGATCAAAATGGGAAGGTGCTTGTCAACTTTGAGCCGGAAACGAAGCGTGTCATTAAAAAAGAATCAGCCCAATTAATGCGCTATATGTTGGAAGGGGTGATTCATGAAGGAGGAACGGCTAGTTCTCTTTTATGGGGCGATGGGGCTGTATTATTGCCGGAAGGGAATAATCGTTATGCGCATAATTTTGCAGGTAAAACGGGTACAACTTCGAATCACTCAGATGGTTGGTTTATAGGAATGACACAGAACCTCATTTCAGGCGTTTGGGTTGGTGGTGATGATCGATCGATTCACTTCCGTTCGGGCGCGCTGGGAGAGGGCTCGAAAACGGCTATGCCTATTTACAAACGTTTTATGATTAAGGTGGTCAAGGATCCTTTGTTGGCCATGTATAAACCTACTCCATTTGACAAATTGGATAAGCGGATTGTCAAAAAAGACTTTGATTGTGGAGGTGGGACTAGTATTTTGCCGGATTCTTTACAAGTATCTGACGCTGAATTAGACTCTTTAAATGCGTTGATGGGAGAACCTGAAACACAGGCAGATTCGAGTACATCATCCCCTAATTAGTATGAATAAAGAGCAAATAGAAGCCTATTTTCGAGATCTACAAGATCGTATTTGTCAAGGAATCGAAGCCGCGGATGGAGCCGGTAAATTTCGTGAGGACCTTTGGTCACGTCCGGAAGGTGGTGGCGGAAGAACGCGTTTAATTGAAGGGGGGGCAATCTTAGAAAAAGCGGGCGTTAATTTCTCAGCTGTTTCTGGACCTTTGCATCCCAAAATGGTCACGAGTTTAAATGTGACAGATGAGGTTGAATTTTTTGCCACGGGAGTCTCTATCGTGATGCATCCAATCAATGCTTGGGTTCCCATCATACACATGAATGTTCGCTATTTTGAATTAAGCAATGGGCAATCCTGGTTTGGTGGCGGAATTGATTTGACTCCTCATATCATTATTCCGAAGCAGGCGAAGTGGTTTCACCAACAAGTTAAAGCTTCTTGTGATGGTTTTGGGCCGGATGTTTATGCGAAGTACAAAACGTGGGCGGATGATTATTTCTTCAATACACATCGCAACGAAACACGCGGTATTGGAGGTATTTTCTTTGATTATTTGAAGGAAGATAAGGAGAAGACTTTTGATTTTGTGAAGTCGGTAGGGGAATCTTTTGTCCCAATCTATAGTCACTTGATGCAAGCGAATGCTGCAAAACCTGTTAATAAACAGGAGCGCAACTTCCAATTATTGCGTCGAGGGCGTTATGTGGAATTTAATTTGGTGCATGACCGCGGAACTAAATTTGGTTTAGAAACGAATGGTCGGACTGAATCTATCTTAATGAGCTTGCCGCCTTTGGCATCTTGGGAATACATGCATGATGCCTCAGGGTATCCGGAAGGCCAACAAACCTTGGATTTATTGAAAAAGGGAATTGATTGGTTGGCATAAAAAAAGGTGAGGATTTTGTTCCTCACCTTTTTTGTTTATTTCGTTTCTTCCCAAACGATTTCAAGCCCTTTCGGTGTCATGAGTAAAACTCGGGTGGGAGAGGGTAGTAATACCAAACGAGCGGCAGCGGCTGGATCTTCGATCCACTCTACTTCTACACCTTCTTTTTTACTGATTTCAACTTCCCCGTCAGCGGTTTCCACAAATTTCTTTGCTAAATAGGCTGTGGGCAACAATACATCCGATTCAGGGCAATGCTTTAAGTGAACCTTTTCTAGGATTTCTTCCAATTGGTCACCGTATTTTTCGTTGAAATCATCTTCTAAATCGTGTAATAATTCCTCTACATCATCGTAGTTTTCGTCGGAATAAGACAATTTACTTAATTTCAATCGTTGCTCTAAGATGGCAATCATCGCCTCGTCAATCGTATTCATGCGGATATGTTAAATTTTTGCTGAGCAAAGATAGGAGTTTTAGTCAAAAGGCGTGGCTCTTTGAAGCCCCGATTTTTGAAAAATATTACCTTGTTTGATATAAAGACCACTCTCGAAATTATTCGTGTACAACTGCCCTGTTCCTAAACCTTGCGGCAAAGGATTCCTAAATTCAGCGCAAAATTGCGCAATGGCTTGTAAACCTATGTTCGATTCCAAGGCTGACGTAATCCACCATGCGATTCCTTGTGCTTCAGCCGCTTCAATCCAAAGCCGTGTTGCGTGAAATCCACCTAATAAAGTAGGTTTCAAAATGATGTATGGAGGTTTGATGGCTTTTAATAGTTCTGCCCGACGCGTAACTCCGATCAACTCCTCATCTAAAGCAATCGGTAAACGACTTTGTGCACATAAATCATGCATAGCTTCCCATTGGCCTGCACGAATGGGTTGTTCGATGGAATGTAGATCAAAGGAAGCTAAGCGATCTAATTTCGTCGAGGCTTCCGCTACTGAAAAAGCGCCATTAGCATCTACACGAATTTCTAGTTGATCGGAAGAATAGCGGGAACGTATTTCACGTAGAATTTCGATTTCTTGTTCAAAATCGATGGCACCAATTTTCAATTTAAGGCAGTTGTAACCCGTTGCTAATTTGGCATCGATTTGTTCGCGCATGAAGGATGGACTTCCCATCCATATGAGACCATTGATGGGAATGGGTACCTCATTCGTTGAAAATTGATTTTGAAAATAGTGTCCATTTCCGCCCTTCATCCAATCCAATAAGGCCATTTCCAGCGCCATTCGAAGGGAAGGGAATTCGAATGGAATGTTTTCCAGGTAAGCTGGGATTTCCCCAAGCGTCCTAGGTAGGATTGGCAATTGATCAATGATTCGTTGAAATGTTGCGGTGCAATCTTCCTCAAATTCAGGGCTTAATCCGCGCAGGGGTCCCGCTTCACCGATTCCCGTCCGACCATCTTGTTCAATGCGCAAAAAATAACTGGTCTTTTGTGTCAAAACACCGCGTGATGTTCCAGCTTCAAAATGGAAGTTGAGAATATGGGATTTCAATTGAATCATGCCCGCAAGTTATTATTTTCTAATGAATTGTTTATTTAGTAGTTTTAAGGAATGATTAAACGCTTACTTTTTTATGTATTATCCGCATTGTATGGCCTGATTACTTCATGTCGGAATGCGCTGTACGATCAGCAGATTTTTAAGAGTAGGCATTTTGACCGACCGACTACCCTTGTGATTGGGAATTTGGCCGTGGGTGGTACAGGAAAAAGTCCTTTTGTTGCTTATTTAGTTCAGCATTGGCCATTTCAGGAACGTTTGGGAATATTAAGTAGAGGTTATGGACGTAAAACCAAAGGCTTTCGATGGGTTGAATCCACTTCCTTAGCATCCGAAGTGGGAGATGAACCTTTAGCCTATAAGCAACAAATGCCGGCTATCACGGTGGCAGTATGCGAAAAGCGGGTGATTGGCGTGGAAAAACTGCAAAATGATGTTGATACCTTATTTTTAGATGATGCGTTTCAGCATCGTGCGATTCAAGGGGATTTGAATTTGCTATGCACAACCTATGATAAACCTTTTTTTATTGATAAAATGTTGCCATTAGGGCGATTGCGAGAATCGATGGAAGGGGTCAAACGGGCGCAAGCCATTCTTGTGAATCGTTGTCCAGCGACGATGTCTGAGGCTAAAAAATCCGCATTTGAGTCCTTTGGTTTGCCTGTATTTTATACGCGTGTAAGCTATGGTAGTCCAGTTGGTCCAACGTTGAATGAAGTTAAGAACTGGCACCTCGTTGCAGGAATTGCAGACCCGCTCCCTTTCTTCAAGTATGCTAAAAGCTTGGGTAATATCTTGAATCAAGAATCCTACGAGGATCATTATGCTTTTCAAACGGCCGATTTTCAGTATTGGGAATACATCGCCAAGCAATGCCTAGATGACACGGGTATTTTGACAACTCATAAGGATTTTATGCGTTTTCAAGAGCATTTGGATGATTATCCTCATTTGAAGAAGCGGCTATATTATTTGCCTATGCAGATGGAGTTTGTGTCGAATGAAGCGGAATTTTGGGCATGGATGAAGCAAAGTCTCAAGCGCTAACCAATATTTAATTACCTTTGCGCTGTGAAAATGCGGTCGATTTACCTTCTTATTGTTTTTCTTTTGCTTTCCTTGCAAGGATTTTGCCAGTTTACTTCCGGGCAAAACGGTGTTGTTGATCCGGCCAATGCGGGATTTCCGAATCCGAAGACGCAGCAGAAAGGAGGCCAACAAACATCCAATAAATCCGGTCGGGCGGCATTGGATGACTCGACCAAGCAGATTTATGGTCCTCAAACGGTGCATTATTTTTTGGAGTCGGACGCCGTCAATAGTGATATTATCCAACGACGCATTGATACGACTTTGACTTTGTTGCATCGCTATTTGTATCAAGAGCGAGATGCATTTTTGTCTACAAGTTTGGGGAATCAAGGAACAGCATATCGGAATATTTTTACGCAGGCTTCTAAAGTATTAGGAACCCAAATGGGCTATCAGGCCTATATTCCATATGCGTTTCAAGCAGATCAAGTACGTTATTACCAAACCAAATCGCCTTATTCCGATGTGACTTATAATTTAGGTGCGGGTGGACAAACGAATCTGAATTTCGCCTTTGCACGCAACGTGGATTCCTTGTGGAATGTGGGGGTGGAAGTTCAGCGCTTGGTTGCAGATAAAAATTTAACGGATGCCGCTTTCAAATCAGGTGACCTTAGTTTAACAGGTCAATGGGGCGTTTTATTGCATACCAATCTCACATCGCGCAACAAGCGTTATCGTTTACTCGGGCATATTAATTATTTTGATCAAGGAACGAATGACCAAGGTGGAATTAGGTTGACCACGGGTCAAACACCAGCGGACGCATTGAAATACATCGACAATACAGCTTTATTGACTGATTCGAAATCGCAGTCGAATGATCAGTTTTTGAAATTGCATCTATATCATGAGTTCATTGGATTTAAAGGCTTGCAATTATTCCAACAACTAGACGCAGAAACGCGGAAGGTGAAATTTCGTGATTTGGCTTTTCAAACGAATTTGGCAACGGGTTTTTATCCTCGAACGTACATCAATTACATTCAAGCGCCATCGAGTGATTCGCTCTACAATGAAAATCAATGGCGCTCTTATAGCCATAAAACGGGTATCAAAGGTATTTTTCGCCAGTTTACTTACCGAGCGCACATCAAGCAACGCTACTGGTCGGTTTATAATCCAATGAACCAATCCACACAGGATAAATTGGAAAATTATGCAGGTTTATGGCTTCGTCAGCAGGTAGGCAAAAACTTGGACTTCCAAGCGGAGGGAGAGTATTTGATAGGATCGGATTATTTGTTGAAAGCGTCGCTGAGCTCCCCATGGTTTTGGGCAAGCTACCAAAGAACCTCTGTTAGTCCCACATTAGCCAATCAATGGGTTTACAATTCCTCGTTTCGCTGGAACAATGATTTCAAAAACATCGAATTTGATCAATTAGCAGGTGGTATCGCGTTAACGACCAAGCATTTTTATTTGAAACCTGCAGTCACGATTCAACGCATTGGTTCTTGGGTTTATTTTGATAGTTTGTCTACAGCCACACAGGCGAAGGAAGCCATCGCCGTGTTCCGAACTTCGGTGTCCTTGGGAGGAAATTTTGGTCGATTCGAATGGCAATCCAATGTGCATGCGAATACGCAAACGGGACCCGATGTGATGCGGATGCCCAGTTTCCTTGCGAATGCTAATTTGGCCTTAAATGTTCAATACAAGAAATTGCTTTATATGCAGTTTGGTATAGATGTCATCGGTCAATCGGCCTATTATGGAGATACCTATCAGCCTGCAATCCAGCAATATCATTTGCAAAATCGCTACGAATTGCCTGCTTTTATTCAAGTAGATCCCTATGTTTCCTTGCGCATAAATCGCGTCCGCTTATTCTTTAAGATGTCCAACGCCACCCAAGGCTTGTTGACGGATAATTATTATGCCGCATATCTCTATCCTGCTATGAGTAGGGGCTTTGCTTATGGAGTAAAGTGGCTTTTATTTGATTAATTTTTGATAAGTTTGTAGGGTATTCAAAAACCTATCAAACATGAAAATGTCGAGTCGCCGTACATGGTTAAAAGGAATGGCCTTAGCCGCCTTAGGTACCGTAGCTTATTATGATTTGTCGGCCAAATCCAAATCCATTTCCCTCTCGCTTAGTCTTGCCGAAGAAGATGTCCTGAATCGCTTAATGGGAGGAATAATTCCGGAGTCTTCCATTCCTGGAGCTGTTAGTTTAGGTGTTCCCGTATTTGTTAAAACAATGCTAAAAGATTGTTATGAGCCCAAGGCTCAAGAAGCATTTCGAGGTGTTTTAGCTCAAATTCCAAGCATTTATAAAGGTGATTTTAATCAAGCAAGTGGTCCTGCATTGGAGGCATTCTTATTTGAATTGGAACAAGGGAAACAGGGTGCAAATGCGCAAAAGGCGCTGGCGACCTTGAAGGGCTTAACCATTCAAGGCTATGTGACAACTGAATATGTGATGGTCAATCATTTAAATTATCAAATGGCGCCCGGATTTTGGAATCCTTGCGTGCCGGTTAACAAATAAGCGATGGAAATTTTAAAACATGCAGAAAAGCGTTCCTATGGTGCGATTGTAATCGGTTCGGGGATTGCAGGCGGTTGGGCTGCCAAAGAATTTTGTGATAAAGGAATAAAAACCTTGGTCCTTGAAAGAGGCCGCAAGGTTACTCATAATGAAGATTACCCTACGACCCTGATGAGTCCATGGGAATTTGAACATCGGGGCCGATTAACCCAAGAGGAAATTGCAGCCAATCCGATTGTTAGTAAATGTTATGCTTTTCGCGAAGATGCGAAGCATTTTATGGTCAAAGATGCTGAGCATCCTTATGAACAAGACAAGCCATTTGATTGGATTCGGGGTTATCAAGTAGGGGGCAAATCCTTGTTATGGGCTCGCCAAACGCAACGTTGGTCTCAATTGGATTTTGATGGACCTGCGCGTGATGGATTTGCGACACCTTGGCCCATTAACTATAAGGATATTGATCCTTGGTATTCTTACGTGGAGCATTTTGCCGGAATTTCCGGAAATAAAGATGGTTTGGATGCCTTGCCCGACGGCGACTTTTTGCCCGCATACGAATTAACTTGTGTGGAAAAACATTTCCAAACGGAAATGAAGAAGCATTACAAGGATCGCCATGTGATTGTGGCGCGTTGTGCACATTTATCGGAGCCACGTGAAATCCACTACCAACAAGGTCGTGGACGTTGCATGAGTCGGAATTTGTGTCAGCGGGGTTGTCCCTATGGTGGTTATTTTAGTTCGAATGCTTCTACGTTACCTTGGGCGGCAAAAACAGGCAATATGACCTTACGCCCGGATTCGATTGTTGAATCGATCATTTACGATGAAAAGAAGGGCCGTGCCACGGGAGTGCGCGTGATTGATGCGCATACGAATGAGATGGTTGAATATTACGCGAAAGTTATTTTCGTTACGGCGGCAGCTTTGAATACAAATGCCCTTTTATTGAATTCGAAATCACATCGTTTCCCAACGGGCTTAGGTAATGATAGTGGGGTGTTAGGGAAATATGTTGCGTTTCACAATTACCGTGCTTCGCTCTCTGCTGAATATGAAGGCTATTTGGATACGAAATCAGAGGGTTCCCGACCTACTTCGGGTTATGTGCCACGTTTCCGTAATTTGTACAAGCAAGAGACAAATTTCTTGCGCGGTTATGCCGCTGGTATGAGTGCAGGCCGAGGAACGCATGCGGATCAAAGTTCGGTGGGAGAGAGTTTGAAAAACTCCTTGTTAAATCCGAAGTTGAATAATAACTGGTATGCTGGTTCGCACATGATGGGAGAGACCATACCAAAGGAAAGTAATCAAGTTCGTTTGGATCCGGTGAAAAAAGATGCTCATGGATTGCCGATCATGCACATGGATGTATCCTATGATGATAATGATGATAAAATGGTACAAGATTTTATTAATCAGTTCTCCGAAATGTATCACAAGGCTGGATTTAAGAATATTGTTACAAGAGATTCTAAGCAAGCACCAGGCTTGGATATTCATGAAATGGGTGGAGTTCGTATGGGCGCAGATCCAAAGAGTTCCATGCTGAATAAATGGAATCAAATGCATGCGGTTAATAACGTTTTTGTGACGGATGGTGCTTGTATGACATCTACCTCTACACAAAATCCGTCCTTGACTTACATGGCTTTGACGGCTCGTGCGGTTGATTATGCGGTGAAAGAAATGCGAAAAGGGAATTTATAGTAGATGAAGACATTTTTAAGGAAGACGGCCGAGCATTTATGGGCACAATATAGCATTGATGAAATGCAGGATATTGCGGTGGTGATGCCCTCGCAACGCGGTGTTTTATACCTTAAAAAAGAATTAGCATATCTGAGTGATCGGGCATTTTTAGCACCTGACTTCATGACGATTGAGGAGTTTGCCCTCAAAATGACGGATTCGACGCTCATTGATCCGATTGAATTGCTTTTTGAAGCCTATAATTGCTTTAAGGAGGTGGATCACTTGGTTGATTTCGACCGTTTCATGGGTTGGGGGCAAATGATGTTGAAGGATTTTGATACGCTCGACATGTATTTGGTTGAGCCCTATCAGATTTTCTCTTTTCTATCCGAAGTGAAATCCTTGGAGAGATGGGGCGCGGAATATGGTGAAGAAGATACGGGAAAATACATCACCCAGCATACGAAAGCCTATTTCAAACTATACGATCATTTATTAGAAGTCTATGGACGTCTGCAGGCGCGATTGAAAGATCGAGGTTTGGCTTACCGAGGTATGGCTTACCGGGATTTGGCTGCTCGTTTAGCAGCGAATGGAACCTTAGCGAAGCAATACAAGAAAATCTATTTTGTCGGCTTTAATGCTTTGTCCAAAGGCGAGGAGGAAATTATTCGATCGCTCTTGAAGCTAGATTTAGCGGAAACCCTTTGGGATGCGGATGCATTTTATGTGAAGAACTCTTTTCATCGGGCAGGTAATTGGCTTCGGAATTATTCGAATCCAGGATCCAATACCTTTTTAGCGAAGTCGGATTTTAATTGGATGGAGCAACATTTTGCGAAAGATGCCAAAGAGGTGGAGGTTTTAGGTGTTGCCAATCCCAGTGCACAAGTTTTTGTTGCGATGGAATTAATTCGATCTTGGCAAAAGAAATATGGCGCAGAGGAACAAGTTGCGCTCGTTTTAGGGGATGAAAGTCTCTTAGATCAAGTATTATTGTTTGTTGGGGAATTTAAAGAGCGATTAAACATTACGATGGGGTATTCTTTGAAGAAGACCCCTGCATTTTCGTTCATGACGCTCTTAGGTGAGATTCATAAGCGCGCCGACCAAAGCCGTATTCCTGTGGCGATGTTTAAGGCTTTGATGCAACATGCCATCATGCAATACTATGTGGATGGACGTTCCAAAAGTGCTTCCAAAGACTTGAATCGCGAATGGCAAGCCTTAGCTGGGCCCGCGGATTTATATATTACTTTGGATGCGATTCGTGGCATCCAAGCATTGCCTGCTTTAGCTGATTTACTTCAAGCGGGTACTTTTCCAGAGATCTTATTACAAACTTCAAAGGCTTTTGAGCAAATCTTAAAGGAGATGCCCAAGCAAGATTGGGGAGCAGATGCACAGGCTTTGACACAGGCAAGGCGCGTGCTTGATAATTTGTCAGATGTCATTTCGCAGGTGGGTGAGGTTTCGGTGAAAATTGGTTTTAAGTTGTTGTTGAATTTAGTCCAACAGCAGAAATTAACCTTTGAGGTAGCCGAGCAAAAGAATCGAACCTTGCACGTGATGGGGCTTTTGGAAACGCGGACTTTGGATTTCGATCGCGTAATTGTACTATCCTTGAATGAGGGGAGTTTACCGGGTACTCGTAAGCGCGAAAGCTTGATTCCATTGGATATTGCCCAAATGAATACATTTGATTTGCCTACGTTTACGCAGGCGGATGCGGTGACTTCGTATCACTTTCATCGCTTGTTACAAAGGCCAAAACAGATTGAATTGATTTATGTACAGCCTTCAGAGAAATCAAGTGTGAAGGAAATGAGCCGGTTTATCAAGCAATTGCGCTTGGATTGGGTGAAACAAAATCCAGCCTTGACTTGGACGGAGCCTCATGTTCGATTCGATTTAGCAGCGCAGGCTCCCGCGCATGATCTGCACCGGATTGAGAAAACGGATGAAGTTATTCAGGTATTAAAAGATAAATTGGCGAATCGTGGTTTATCACCTTCTGCGATGGCACAATTTGCGAATTGTAGTTTACAGTTTTACTACAGTTTCGTATTGGATTTGCGTAAGGAGAAACAGAATGAGGATGAATTAGGCGCAGATGTTTTTGGAACCTGGGTACACAAGGTTTTAGAGAATGTAGATAAAGCCATTTTGGACTCGCATGATGGTTGGGTAGATCAAACCGATGCGGATGCCCGAATCGCTTCATTGGATGCGATGTTGGATCAAGCCATGGAGCAAATTCAGTTGCGCGAAGGCGTGTTTGAGATGGAAAAGGGCTTTAATTATGTTTTAAAGGAGGTTGCTAAAACCTTATTAGGCAGTTATTACCATTTGGAGACCCAGTGGACTTCGGAGCGCGTACAGTTGTTGGGGACGGAATTGGATTTGAATACCCTGGTTCCCGTGCGCTATGAAGGCGCAGATTTTTCGGTGAAAATCAAGGGGCGTGTCGACCGACTGGATCGCGTAGCTGGTGTTTATCGCATTATTGACTATAAAACAGGCAAGGTCGAATCAAAGGATTTGACTGTGGGGGCTCAGGGATTAGCGGACGAATTAAGGTCGGAGGATTTAAAAGGTAAGTTATTGCAGCTTTGGTTGTATAAATTTTTATTGGCACAAGCCGTTGAGCAACAAATTAACCCACTTTTTGCCGGTTTGGATTGGAAATCATTGATTGTAGAACCGGGGATTATTTCCTTCCGAAATTTAGGGGCGGGTGTATTAACGGTTCCTAAATTGGGTTTATGGTTTTCAGAGGGTCAAAATATGGAAGGATTTATTGCTGATTCCAAGCAGGTGGTGCAAGCATGGGTCGATAAAATTTTGGATCGTACGAAAACATTTGAAAAAACGAGCGATATCGAATCTTGCCAATTTTGTGACTTCAAGGTAATTTGTCATCGGGAGATTTAAGTGTTAGTTTTGTGTTTTAAAAGACATAATATGACATTTCAAGAAATCAACGAACGTATTAACGCGCTAGCTGCCCAAAAGGGTGGACAAGGCGTATCCTTTAAATTTGCATTTCCTTCAGGCATCATTGTCGTGAATTCAGATGGAACAGTAACGAATGAAAATGTTGATGCTGACTGCACGATCGCAGCGACAGAGGAGAATTTTACAGCTTTATTAAAAGGTGAATTGAATCCGATGATGGCCGTTATGACGGGAAAAGTGAAGATTTCCGGTGACATGTCGGTAGCCATGAAGCTTCAAAACCTACTTTAATGTTATTTCAAGATACGATTGTAGCATTGGCAACTCCTGCTGGGGTGGGGGCGATTGGGGTTATCCGTTTATCGGGACCTGATTCGATCCCTTTAGTTAATGCTGTATTTAAGCCCAAAGACCTAACGAAACAAGTCTCGCATACGATTCATTATGGTCGGATTGAGGATGCTGGTCGGGTATATGACGAGGTGGTGGTGAGTTTATACATCGCCCCGAAGAGTTATACCAAGGAGGATGTGGTGGAGATATCGTGTCATGGTTCTCCGTTTATTCAGGAGAGTATACTTCAATTATTTGTTGAAAAAGGCGCGCGTTTGGCGCGGGCTGGGGAATTCACACAGCGTGCTTTTATGCACGGCGCCTTTGATTTAGCACAAGCCGAGGCGGTTGCGGATGTCATTGCGGCCGATTCAGCAGCGGCGCAAGCGGCGGCATTGCATCAGTTGCGCGGTGGATTTTCAAATGAATTAGCGGCCTTGCGGGAGCAATTGATTCATTTTGCCTCTTTGATTGAATTGGAATTGGATTTCGGTGAAGAGGATGTGGAGTTTGCGGATCGCAAGGATTTGGAAGATTTGGTAAACCAATTATTGCTTGCCATTCGCCCTTTGGTAGCTAGTTTTCGTGCCGGAAATGCCATCAAAAATGGGGTTGCTACGGTGATTGTGGGAAAGCCCAATGCGGGGAAATCAACCCTTTTGAATGCCTTGTTGAATGAAGATCGTGCGATTGTTTCGGACATCGCGGGAACGACACGCGATAGTTTGGAAGATTCGTGGGTTTTGGGCGGAATTAAATTTCGTTTGATTGATACCGCGGGATTGCGTGAGACGGAAGATGTGATTGAGGCGATGGGCGTGGAACGTACGCAGGCTTGGGTGAAAAAGGCACAGGTGGTTATTTACATGGCGGATGCAACAACGGAAACGGCAGCGTCGATTCGTGCAGGTGTGGAAGACTTGGGAGATTTGGACATACCTGTCATACAGATTTTAAATAAGAAAGATCAAGTGGCTGCGGAAGCGTCACAAGCGATTGTTCAAGAATTGCCATCCTTGATTTGCCTTTCTGCAAAAAACAAGGATGGTTTAGCGGATTTAGAGCAAGCATTATTGGATGTGGTTGGATTGGATCAGGTAAGCACAGGTGGCACTTTGGTGACTAATTTACGCCATTACCAACATCTATTACAGACACAAGAGACCTTGGAATCCGTTTTACGCGGTTTAAAAACGGGTTTAACGGGCGATTTAATCGCACAAGACCTTCGTTATGCCTTGCACGATTTAGGGGAGATTACAGGCCAGATATCGAATGATGATTTGTTGAAGAACATCTTTGGGAAGTTTTGCATCGGAAAGTGATCAAAGTACGGTTGTGGCATGTTTAATCTATCAAATATAGTTTCGATTCAACACACTAATCAATAATCTTTTTACGGTTTCTATTTCGTCTGGTTTGCTCGATGCAACAAACAAAGTTAAGCTGGCAAGTGCCTCATTGCTGATAATTGTTTGGCCTGATTTAGTGTATAATAATTTATTTCGATTCAAGAATAACAGAAAACAGGCAGCCGCTATTCGCTTATTCCCATCGACAAACGCATGATTTTTTATAATTAAGTAAAGCAACATGGCTGCTTTTTCCTCCAAGGTTGGGTAGGCATCCTGATTTCCAAATCCTTGACTTATTTGATTTACAGCACTGTCGAAACCTCCATCTTTTTCTTTTCCAAAAACGTTTGAGTTAAATTCTGCTCGCATTTGCTTAACCAGTTCCATATATTCAGACATTGAAGGATAATTGGCTGCCCCAATGTGTACACCGCTAACATCTAAAGACTCGTGGTCATAGTCGTCTAACAGTTGTAAACCAACACTATATTGATGCAACCAAGCATAGGTTTCATTGTTAGCTACTTGATCCTCAATCGCTCTGCTTAAAATTCTTATTCCGTCGTGTAATACTTGTATTTCTTTGTTTTTTTGCTCTAATCTTTTTTCGTTGATCGCAATACCTTCTATCAGATAATCCTTTAAACGTTGAGTTGCCCATTGGCGGAATTGGGTTGCTTTAGATGAGTTTATTTTATAGCCCACTGAAATGATTACATCAAGATTGTAAAAATTCATTTTTCGTTTTTTACCATCAACTGCAACCTGTTCCAAAATGGAACAAGTTGTTTCCTTCCCCAACTCACCAGAATCATATATATTATTAATGTGCTTAACCACAGCAGGGCGCTGAACATCAAATATTTCAGCTATAAGATGAGCATCTAGCCATAATGTTTCATTTTCCAACTTTAATTGGACTTCTGTTCCCTTAAGCGTTTTGAAAATCTCTAATTTACCCTGCTTCATTATCTTACCTCTAATCCCATTTCCCAAGCGAATGGGGGTGCTATTGCAAATTGCTCATCCTGAACAAGCAAGGCTGATTTACGATTATTTTAAATTGCTTGCAAATGTTCTACTAATTTGGGAATATACATTTCATGCCCCATTCAGGCATGTCTGTTAATATTCAAATATACTTGTCTAACTGTATTCATTAGAATTTTTAGTAAAATACCTTAATTGGATTTATATTAGGATATTATAAACGTTTGAATGGTATGAAATATTATATACTAAAAGTGTTATCGTTAAAAGCGTTTATTATTTAATTGGTTTCAAAATGAATTTTAATTGTTTGCATAATTTTGAATTAGTAATTAAAAAAATAGGTGAGATGAAAATTGAAATTTTAAGTTGGGAATTTATTTTCGGTAAAGGTGCTAATTGGAAAATTAATGTCGATAATAAAAATTTTAATCTACTTGTAATTCATAGATTTGAATATGATAGCTTTTTTGAAGTTATTGATTGAGAAATTTTGACAGTAATAAATCTAGATGATAAAAAATTACTTGTCGGTGAATTTAGATCATTTTTTGAGTTGCCTGAACATACTCCCTATGAATTTTTTATTGATAAGGTAAAGTATGTTGATCTAAATGTAAATAATACATTAAAATTCTCTGACTTGATATATGAGATTGCCGGAAAAATAAGTGAGAAATTTAATGATTTGAACATATTTGATAGTAGTGCTATGGCACTAAATAAGGATTTAATCAAAAAATTTGTTTTTGAATTAGATCAGGATTATTTAGATGAGACCTATATTTTTGGCCCTAATGCGCATTAAATCGAGTTTTTGTTAACTATTAAAAACCAACATGGCAAATTTTAGCAAATATTGCCTTTAAATATTTACAAATATCGGGATGAAATTTAAACTAGTTAACGGTCAGGCTTTTAATGTAATATATATTATAACATCATTATTGATTCATTTTTGGTCTATTGTGAATTATACTTTTTATTCTCTAAAGGCTTTATTATTAACCGCTTTGATTCCTTTTGGGAGTGAAATGTATTGGATAATTTATAATAGAAATGAAAAGGGAATCGGTTCTCAATTTGATTTAATTGCCTCAATATTTCTTCTGATTACCGGAGTGTATATTATATTAAATTTTACTGAGGCAATTAAGAGTATTAAATACATTTTCATTTATTTCGTCGCCTGGTTTCTTTTTTATTTGATTTGGTCTCTATTAGGCTTATTAGGCTATTCTTCAAATTCAATAATTGAATTTCAGAATTTAAATTATGTTGAATACTATAAAAATGCTGTTTTGGAGGATTCTGGCTGGTTAATAATTTATACTTTTTTAATCGGATGGTGGTTTACATATTTGGTAATTAGGTATTTTTAAAAAACGCTAAAAGTTAAATTGTAATCAATTCCCAAATCTCTAATTGGATTCAATAAAATCCGATCATTAAAATTCAATTAGGACAGTATTTGTTTTATTATATTCAAGGTAAAATAAAGGTGTTTCATTTTTACATCTATTAGTTATTGTTAAGCTTTTGCCTATATATTTCTGATTATTTTGAATTAATAAGTAAGCACATTTTTAAATTATACTGCATCGAAATTTAGCAATCGATTTAAATCCATACACATGTCAGGCCAATTTATTACCATTCGTTTTTTGGAATTTAATGGCTTTTCGGCCAAGCGCCATGCCTTTGCCGAAATGGGTCGTTCATTGGTTAACGGTTGGTCGGCAGCGGGATTGGTTTTTTCCAAACAGTTAGGTACTGGAGCAGGAAATGGATTTTCGGTACTTCCCAATTTTGGATTATATGCTTGGTTGGGTGTTTGGGAATCTGCTCAACATGCCGAACGCTTTTTTGAAACGGATACCCGTTGGTTGAATTTTGCAACTGTCTCATCGAGTATTTCTGGTTGGGATGCGATCCCTTTAAAAGGCAAAGGAACCTGGAATGGCATTCAGCCTTTTGACTTTTCGGTGACTGATTCTACTTGGACTGGCCCTGTTGCGGTTATTACCCGCGCGAGTATTCGTTGGTATAAATCCTTATTATTCTGGTGGAATGTTCCTTCTGCGAGCAAGCATTTGGAAGGAAAACAGGGCTTGAAATATGCCAAAGGGGTGGGGGAGTTTCCGCTCTTAGAACAAGCTACTTTCTCATTATGGGAGTCGGCCGCTAATTTGGATCAGTTTGCTTATCAAAGCAAAGAACATGCGCCAATGATTAAAAAGACCCGAAAATACGATTGGTATAGCGAGGAGATGTTTGTGCGGATGGGGGTGGTGAAGTTAGTCGCTAGTCGCTAGTCATCAGTCGCTAGTCGCTAGTCGCTAGTCGCTAGTCGCTAGTCGCTAGTCGCTAGTCGCTAGTCGCTAGTCGCTAGTCGCTAGTCGCTAGTCGCTAGTCGCTTAAATTTTGGGGATTTAAATTACCTATATTATTTGATTGACTAATATTATATGTATCCATAAAGTAATATGGTCTAAAATCAATTCATTTGAATTAGACCCTAGACCATATTTAATTACTGACGATTAGTGACTGATGACTAGCGACTGATGACTAGTGACTAGCGACTGATGACTATCGTATCGCCCCATCGCCCCTCGTCTTCGTTCTTATCCGAATCGCATCTTGAACATCGTAGATGAAGATTTTTCCATCTCCCACATTGCCTTCAGAAGCGTTATCAAGGATAACATCAATACATTTCTCCAAATTCTCATCGCTTACCACACAGATGATCATCACCTTGGGTAATAAAATCATGGATTTCTCGGTCCCCCGATAAATTTCCGAATAACCTTGTTGGAGCCCCGCTCCACGAACCGGAACCACGGTCATACAAGGGATATCAGCATCGATTAAGCCTTTTTGAATAGCTTTTAATTTCGATGGTTTTACTATGGCTTCTACCTTTTTCATATCGTTTCTATTAGCTATTATTCAAAAGTTGTATATGCTTCTACTCCAAACTCAACCGCATCAATACCCGCTGATTCTGCTTTGTGACTTAAACGAATGCCCATTGTCTTTTTCAAGGCCATGAAAATAAGGTAGGTCAACACAAAAGAGAATACTGAAATGATAGAAACTCCGATCAATTGGGTGATGAATTGTGCACTTTCTCCCGTAATGAATAAACCATTCTTTTGTGAGAATAAACCTACCGCGATGGTTCCAAAGAATCCATTAACGCCGTGAACAGCAACCGCACCTACGGGATCATCTACTTTCATTTTGTCTACTACGACTACGGCTATATCGACAATTGTACCAGCGATGAAACCGATGATCAAGGCAGAATCAGGTGAAACTACGTTACAACCTGCCGTAATAGCCACTAAACCGGCTAAAACACCATTGATGACCATTGTGATATCAACCTTCTTGTAACGAATAAAGGTATACAACATCGTTGCGATACCACCCGCTGCTGAAGCTAAAAATGTATTTGTTGCAACAGATCCGATTAAATCCCATTTTCCCACAGCTCCTAAGGTAGAGCCAGGGTTGAATCCGAACCAACCGAACCATAGGATGAAAGCACCTACTGCAGATAAAGTTAAATTATGACCCGGAATGGCATTCGCCGTTCCATCTTCATTGTATTTTCCTAAACGGGGTCCTAATACGATGGCTCCGGCTAATGCAGCAAATCCACCCATCGCATGAATGGCAGCAGAGCCTGCAAAATCATTAAATCCACGCAAGGCTAACCAGCCGTTTGGATTCCAAACCCAGTTGGCCGCTAATGGATACATGACAGCACTGAAAATGGCAACATAGACCGCGTATGACCACATTTTCATACGTTCTGCCACTCCACCCGAAACAATGGAAATGGCTGCAACGGCAAAGCCCATTTGAATGAACCAAAATAGCGAGTTGGATATCGTCAATCCTAATCCTAAATCACCTTCCATAATCCCTGTATCAAAGGCCCAATAGCCATTGGATTTACCATAGGCAATTCCAAAGCCAACTAAATAGAAGGCGACTCCACCAAACATAATGTCAATCATGACTTTGGCGATAATACTTACGGCGTTTTTGGAACGGACAAATCCTGCCTCTAAAAGGGCAAAACCGCCTTCCATCTGAAAAATGAGTGCCGCACATAGGGCAACCCAGACCGTATCAATGGCATGTGTTAATTCCGCTTGCTGAGCAGCAAGGGTAGCAGATTCATTCATGGTTTTGTGTTTTGTATATAATGCTTAATCCCTGCAAAAATAAAAAACGATTTGGAATTTATCGCAATTAACTTGAACTTTAATCAAGATTATAAACCTATAGAAAATGCTTAAAAAAATTACCCTTTTGGGGTTTGCTTGCTTGCTTTCAAGCTCGATTTTTGCCCAAAATCCCTCCATTATTCCGGTTCCATCCAAAGCGGTTTACCCGCAAGGTGCTTACACTTTGAGTAAATCAATCGTGATCGCGGGTCCTAAAAATGATGCATTAGCTGCGAGCTATGCGAATTTGACGGATAAACTGACGCGTATTGCAGGTAGAAAAGTTCAATGGTTATACGACCCAAGTGCTGCAGCTTCCCTTGCAGCGATACGTTTTAAGTTAAATTCAACAGCTGATGCTTCGTTGGGGAATGAGGGTTACCAACTCGTTTCAGACGCCAAAGGTGTTCAAATCACAGCGAATAAGCCTGTTGGCCTATTCTATGGCATTCAAACCTTACTGCAATTATTGCCCAAAGAATTAGAGTCTTCGCAGGCTGTGGCGGGAGTTAATTGGAAGGTGCCCTATGCGAATATTAGCGATACGCCTCGATTTGCATGGCGTGGAATCATGCTCGACGTGGCTCGTCACTTCTTCACCAAAGAGGAAGTCAAACGTTTCATTGATGAGATGGTTGCCTATAAATACAATGTATTACACTGGCACCTAACCGATGATGAAGGCTGGCGCGTGGAGATCAAATCCTTTCCTAATTTGACTGTAAAAGGTGCCTATAATGTGAAAAAAGTAGGTCATTTTACCGATTTTTCTAAACCTCTGCCTGATGAACCTCGTACTTACGGTGGTTTTTATACACAAGAAGACATCAAGGAAATTGTTAAATACGGCCAAGAACGTTTTGTGAATATCATGCCTGAAATTGATGTTCCGGGTCATTCCATGGCTGCTGTTGCCTCGTATCCAGAATTATCCTGTACGCCTGAGGCCGTCAATTATCAAGTGATTTCAGGCGAACCTTTTATCGATTGGTCACACGGTCATCCAGAGGCTTTGCAAGATAATACCTTGTGTCCGGCCAATGAGAAAGTATATACCTTCCTAGATAAAGTGATGGGTGAGGTTTCTAGCTTATTTCCATTTGAATACATCCACATGGGTGGTGATGAATGTCCGAAGAATTACTGGGATAAAAATCCGCAAATCTTGGCCATGCGCAAAGAATTAGGTCTTAAAAACTCACAAGAAGTTCAAGCGCATTTCGTTCGTCGACTCGAAAAAATCATTACTTCGAAAGGTAAAAGAATGATGGGTTGGGATGAAATTTTAGAAGGGGGTGGTTTACCGAAAAGTACCGCTGTGATGTCTTGGCGTGGCATGGATGGAGGAATTCAAGCTGCCAAAGAGGGGCATGAAGTGGTTATGACGCCAAGTAATCATGTGTATATTGATTTAATGCAAGGGGATAAGGCCATCGAACCTCCGGTATACAAAACCGTTCGTTTGCGCGATTCCTACGCCTTCGAACCCGTTCCAGCGGGTGTTGATGCCAAATTGGTCAAGGGTGGTCAGGCAAACCTTTGGTCTGAACAATTATTCAATTATCGCCATTTGCAATACATGACCTATCCACGTTCATTTGCGATTGCCGAAGCATTGTGGTCGGAGCCAGCAAACCGCAATTGGGACAATTTCGTAGGCCGTGTGGAAGCGCACATGGCTCGTTTTGATGTTGCACAAAAGAAATATGCTCCGAGTATGTTTGAGCCAATCATTGATGTGAAACGCAATGCGTTAGGTGAATTAATGGTACAATTAAGTACTGAAATTTCAGGCTTGAGCATTCATTACAGTTTTGACCATTCTTTCCCGGATCAATTCTACCCTGCAGCAACGGGACCCGTTTTAGTTCCCAAAGACGCCACCGTGATGAAGATTGTGACATACCGGGGGAATAAAGCGATGGGGAGAACCATTGATTTGACCATAAACGACATCATTAAACGCGCAAAATAAACATGAAGAAATTACTTATTTTATTGCTCCTTGCTTTTGTAAGCAAGGCCCAAAACTTTGAGAAAAAGACTTTTGAAACAAAAGAAGGTCAAGTGTTGCCCTATCAAATTTTATTACCTAACGATTACAACCCAAGCAAGAAATACCCATTATTGGTTGTTTTGCATGGCGCAGGGGAGCGGGGGACCGACAATGAAGCGCAGATGAAATATGGGAAAAGTGTATTTTTGGATTCGTTGAATCGCATTAATTACCAAGCCATTGTTATTTTCCCGCAATGTCCAAAAGAATCGTATTGGTCTTCCGTGAAGATTAATCGGTCGACAGTTCCAACAACCTTTATTTTCGATTATTCGGCACCAATCAATTGGCCTTTGCAAGCGGTGATCGATTTGGTGAAATCGATGAAACACGATAAACGTCGGACCTACATCATGGGGCTTTCCATGGGCGGCATGGGTACGATGGAAGCGGTTTCTCGTTTTCCTAAGATGTTTGCTGCTGCCAATCCTATTTGTGGTGGGGCCGATTTAAGTTATGTCGCTAAATATGCCAAACGAGTTCCTTTATGGGTACATCATGGAGATGCGGATATCGTAGTTCCTGTTCGGCATTCACGTGAACTTGTGAAAGCCGTACAAGATCAAGGGGTTGAGGTGAAATATTCAGAATATGCGGGTGTCAACCATAATTCCTGGGATAATGCATTCAAACAACCTGAATTATTGAGTTGGATTTTCAGTCACCGTAAATGATCTTAAATTTACTCTTTTTCATATTATCCTACTTGCCGACGGGTGTGCCCAATATTTCGGGCGCTTCGACGGCTTCGACGACCAATTATTTAGCTGTCAAGAAAGGTTATGTGATGTCGTATAATGGGGTAGAGGGACGGGCCAATTGGGTTGGCTGGACCTTGCGTGCGTCAGATGTAGGACCCGTTGAACGTTCGGAAAGATTTCGACAGGATGATGGATTTCCGCGTGGGTTTAAGATTGTGGATGAAAAGGATTATCGCGAATCCGGATACGATCGTGGTCATTTATGTAATTCCGAGGATCGTACCGCATCCGAATACTTGAATGAGGAGACATTCTTGATGTCTAACATGCTTCCACAGACGCAAGCGTTAAATCGGGGTCCCTTTAAGTTTTTAGAAGCCTATTGTCGGAAATTGGCTGTTAAAAAAGGCCAAAACCTACTCATTTATGCGGGTGGTATTGGTTCTAAAGGGCGCTTAGCTTCTGGAGTAATTGTCCCAATGTACTGTTGGAAAGCGGTTTATACCCCTACGGACGCGTTTTATGTCCTCTTTCCGAATGAACATCAAGTGAATAAGAATTGGAATACCTACCGTGTTTCAAAGGATAAATTGGAAAAGATGACCGGATTTCAATTCCCTTAACTCCCTTTACCTTTGGCAATCCTTGAAGGTTTGCCAAAGGTAGTTCGGAATGGCCGTAAAAAGGCCCAGTAAACTGATAAAAAAAGCCCGGCTAAACCGGGCTTTTGTATTAATGCAACATGAATTCGGCGAGTTTTTTCGCCGCCAAGAAATTCTCGTATTCAAGCGGTGTTCTTCGGTTATTCGTGTACTCATTGTACAACCAAGGATCACCCAAGGCGAATACTTTACCCTTACCTACATTTGCAACGGCCATCACCGGATAACCTTGTAATGTCGCGATTGATTTCGCAGGCCCTGATAACTTCAAGGTGGTGATTTCTTTGATATAAACCTTTTTAATCGGATCGAAAACGATATTGCCCGGTTCGATTAATACGGTCCCTTGTTCCCAATTACGGCCTTGTACGAAATTTAAATTAGGTGCTACAAATTCAATTCCGAACCGACGCGCCAAGATGTTGAAATTCGGGATCTCACAATTGGTTGTGTCATTGGCCAATAAGATCAGATTACCGCCTGCTTTCACCCATGCCTCGATTTCGTCAGCTGCTTTGGGATTCATGTAATTCGGTTTCGCTGTTTCTTTTGGAGAATCCGGATCCACAATAATATACACCGACGCACCTTTCAAGTTTTCACGCGTAGGCGAAACACCTAAGGTGTCAAGCGAAGCTCCTAATTGCTCAAACTGAATGCCCCATAAATGAAATCCTGAATCCTTGCGGTCCTCCCAAGTGTAATGGAATCGCTGGCCATTCTTGGTTTCGTGGTTAAAGAAATAATCTAGGACAACCTTTTTACCTTGGCCGATGGGTAGTTCTTTGGCAATTTCCATTTCCAAAGAAGCCAAGATAAAGGGTCCTACGCCTTTCAAATCATCTTGACGAAGCGGCTCACTCAAATAATATTCATACGAACCATCGCGGTAGGGCGTTCCGCCTAATCCTCCTACACTCACTGTTTTTTCTAGATGGATAAATCCAGCCGCATCTGTCGTGATGAAATGCTTCAGAGCCCCTGCATAAGCTTTTTGTGCCGCAGCTACATAGGAAGCAGGCAAATAACCTTTTCGAGCCCCTTTGGCAAATGCATAAATGAACATATTGCTCGCAGATGCTTCCAAGTAATTTCCCTTTCTTCCAGGGAAATTCGGTACTTGATACCACAGGCCGGACGCAGGATCTTGAATTTTCAATAAAGCGGCTGAAAGCGATTGCAACTGCTTCATTAAGGTCGGGCGGGACGGATGACTTGCCGGCATATAATCCAATACATCGACTAAAGCCATCTCATACCAACCCATCGAACGTCCCCAGAAATTTGGCGAATGCCCCGTCTTCTTATCGGCCCATGGTTGTGAGCGCGCTTGATCATAAGCATGAATTAATAGCCCTGTTTTCGCATCCAAAGCACCTTTATACATCAATTCGAATTGCTTGACAATATCAGCCCAGTTATCTTCTCCCGTGATCGTTGAATACTCTGCGTAGAAGGGTTCCAACATATACAATCCGTCCAACCACATTTGATTGGGATAACGTTGTTTATGCCAAAAACCACCATCTGCATCACGCGGTTGCGCTGCAATTTGTGCTCGTAATTTGTCGGCAGCTTTTTTGTAACGCACGTCGCCTAATTCCTGATACAAATACAATAACATACGGCCCGTGGTGATGTTATCGGAATTGAATTCATTGAAATGATACGTTCGAATATTACCTTGCTCATCCACAAAACTGTCGATGTTCTTTTTGATGTAATTGAAATACTTGGCATCGCCCGTTCTCTGGTACATTTTTTCCAAGGCCTTTAAGAGCAAACCTTGTTCATAATCCCAACCAGCAGGTTTTCCTACTTTCACCGTGATGGAGTCAGCGTGGGTGTGCATGATGCTCGCCGACATCTTTTCCGAGTAGTTTTGGCCTTTCAAAACAAATCCCCCTACGAGTAGGAGGATTGAGAAAATTGATTTTTTCATATTAGCGTAAAGAAGTGATTTCTGCAAAATCCATATCGGTATAATCCTTGTTTTCACCCGCCATGCCCCAAATAAACGAATAATTCTTCGTTCCTGCGCCGCTGTGAATTGACCACGGAGGAGAGATGATGGCTTGGTGATTATGTACCCAAATGTGCTTGGTTTCATTTGTTTCACCCATTAAATGCAAGACAGCATGTTCTGGAGCCACATCGAAATATAGATAGGCTTCCATCCGGCGGTCATGCACGTGGGCAGGCATGGTATTCCAAATGGATCCGGGCTCTAGAATTGTTAGGCCCATGACCAACTGGCAAGATTGGATGCCTTCGTTGTGAATATACTTATAAATAGTGCGGTGATTGGATGTCTCTAAACTTCCCAATACAAGCGTTTGAACCTGTTCTCTATCTAATTTTGCACATGGGAAAACGGCATGTGCGGGTGCCGATAAGATGTAAAATTGAGCCGGATTTTCGCTGGATGTAGAACGGAAACTCACTTCTTTTGTCCCGCGTCCTACATAAACGGCTCCTAATTTATCGATTGTGAAATCAACGCCGTCAGCCGTTACGGTTCCCTTGCCACCTACATTGATTACGCCCAATTCGCGGCGCTCTAAAAAGTATTCGGCACGCAGTTTTTCGGGATTGGGTAAATGTAAGGTCGTTAAAACGGGCATGGCTCCACCGATGATCATGCGATCATAAATGGTATAAGTTAAGTTGATGTGATCGGCAGAAAATATACGTTCAATTAAGAAATTGTCTCTGATCTCTTGATTCGTAAAGGTGGAGACTTCCTTACGGCTCGCCTCAAATCGATAGTCCATTTGTTATGTTTTTTGATTGAAAGCGCCATTGCGCCTATTTCTACTGTATATTTACACGTTTTATGCCAAAAGAGTTCCCACATAGCCTCGCTTTATTCCTAATTGCCATTGATTTTGAATCGATGGGAGATGGCTTATGGCTTCATAAGGATTCAAAGGTACGCGTTCAAGTGATGCCAGGCGAAAGTCAGGAAGGGGATATTTGTATTTGGGAAGAGCAATGGGTCAGTCGGCGAGATGCGATTGAAAAACAGCTCATAGCTCGTGTGAAGCCGCTCCGTTCTGTTTTTGCCCGCGATACGCGAATCGTTCCGATTGATATTGCGACGGCGCGTGTTTTTTTGGATCAAGAACACGTAAAAGGATTTTTAAAAGGGACGCGCTATTTTGGGTGCATTGTTCCACCACATCGAGTTTTTCGAGGGATTGAAAGTGCTTATGAATTCGAAGGGAATCCTTTATTAGCCGTGGCTGTTTTTGGTAAAACAATCAACATGAATGAGTCTGGATTGGAAGGTAAATTATCAGGCGAACTCATTGAAATTGCGACTTTGTCTAGCATTCGGTTGGTAGGAGGATTGACGAAATTTCTTCAAGCCTATAAAGACCATTATCCGGATTTACACAATGTCATGACGTACGTGGACAAGGAATGGAATACCGGAAAAGGTTTTTTGGCCGTTGGATTTGAAAAAGTGGGCGATACGGCCCCGATCCAATTTGGAGCCACACGAATCAATAAGGGTAATTTAAAATTGCGCTATGTCTATGGAAAATAAGGTGTTGGTACTTTTGGGACCTACGGCAAGTGGGAAAACGGCTTTGGCTGTCGCGCTGGCAATTCAACTCGATGGTGAAATTATTTCGGCCGATTCTAGGCAGATTTATCGCGGAATGGACATTGGTACGGGCAAGGATTTGCAAGAATATGGTTCTGTTCCCTATCATGTAATAGACAATCATGAAATTGGTGATGCTTATTCTGTGGCACATTTTCAAAAGGAAGCGATTGATGCGATTCTGGATATTCGATCACGTGGTAAAAGGGCTATTGTCTGTGGAGGTACGGGACTTTATTTGGAGTCCTTGATTCAGCAGTATCAATTTTCGCGGGTTCCTGACTTTCTCGAAAAACCCTTGGAATATGCATTTGAATTTCAGGTTTTTGGCTTGAATCCTCCCTTGGATGTTCGTCGGGAACGAATATCTGTTCGATTGAAGCAACGCTTGGAGGTAGGATTGGTTAATGAAGTAAAAGGCTTACTAGACCGAGGGATATCCTCGGATGCTTTAGCCTGGATGGGTTTGGAATACAAATGGACGATGGAATACCTTGGAGGCCATATTACCCGCGAACGGTTTGAGCAGGGTTTGGAGGTGGCCATACATCAGTTCGCGAAACGTCAAATGACCTTTTTTCGGAAGATGGAAAAGGGGGGAGTTGGCATTCAATGGATTCCGGATTCGCTTGATTTTCAGGGGAAAAGCAATTTTGTGTTAAAAAATCTCTAATTTTTTTGAGAACAGATTTGTAAAATGTCTAAAAAGCACTTACTTTTGCAATCTCATTACGAGACAGAGAGTTGGCAGAGTGGTCGATTGCGGCAGTCTTGAAAACTGTTGACTGTTACAGGTCCGGGGGTTCGAATCCCTCACTCTCTACGGAAAGCGAAACGCAAGTTTCGCTTTTTTTGTTTCTAGCAATTTTGGCTAAATTCGAATATGAAATTATACTTGGTACCTACGCCCATTGGCAATTTAGAAGACATCACCTTGCGTGCGATTCGTGTTTTGGGCGAAGTAGATGCCATTTTAGCGGAAGATACGCGAACATCCGGTTCCTTATTAAAGCACCTTAATATCTCCAAACCCCTTTATGCGCACCATGCGCACAATGAGCACGCGGGAGTGGCTGGTATTGTCAAATTGTTGAAGGAAGGTAAATCCCTTGCACTCATTTCGGATGCAGGAACACCTGGGATTTCAGACCCTGGTTTTTTATTGGTCAAAGCATGTGTCGAGCAAGGAATCGAGGTTGAAACCTTACCTGGTGCTACGGCCGTCATTCCGGCCTTGGTTAATTCAGGCTTCCCGATTGACCGTTTCGTTTTTGAGGGGTTTTTGCCGCATAAAAAGGGCCGACAAACTCGCTGGAAGGCGATAGCAGAGGAGGAGCGCACCACGGTTTTATATGAATCGCCGCATCGTTTAGTGAAAGCCTTGGAACAAATCGTTGAATTTGTAGGTCCTGATCGTTCCATCATGGTGGCGCGAGAATTGAGTAAAATGCATGAACAAATGGTTCGTGGAACATCTGAAGAGGTATTAGCCTATTTTAATGCTCATTCCGATAAGGTTCGTGGAGAAATTGTCATTGTCATCGCTGGAAAATAAATGAAAAAGCTTTTATTCTTTTTATTAATCACAATCGCTGCCAAAGCTCAATTGAGTTCAAAAGCGGAGGTGATTCTTGTGACGGTAGCTCCGGGAAAAGAGTTGCATTCGGCTTTTGGTCATACGATTTTATGGATTAATGACCCTGCCAATGGTATTGATCGTGCCTACAGTTATGGGACATTTGATTTTAATACGGAAAATTTCTATTTGAAATTTTTGATGGGCACCTTACCCTACACGATTTCGGTGCATTCGATGCAGGATGAGTTTAATTACAACATGCAATACGAAAAGCGGGGGATGATTGCCCAAAAACTTCAATTGGATTCGCTACAGAAAAACGCCATTCTTCGGGATTTAGAAACGAATTTATTGCCCGAGAATAGGGAGTATGCCTATAAGTTCTTCTATGATAATTGTTCGACACGGATTCGGGATATGATTGAGAAAAATGCCCCAGGAAAATACCTTTGGGCCGGAAATTCTACCCTGGAGGGTAAATCTTATCGCGATTGGATGAATAAATACCTAGCTCCTAATTCCTGGGTGACCTTAGGGATGAATCTAGCTTTGGGTACACCTTCCAACGTAAAAGCTACAGCTGCTCAATCGTGTTATTTGCCTGATAATTTGGCCGCTGCTACGAATTTATCCAAAGGATTGTCCGCAAATCCCATAAGTCTATTTGATGCGGAATCGACAAGTGAAGAAAATTTTGATTTTACAGGTCCCTACCTGCTCTTGGGTTTGTTAACGTTAATGGTTGGCTTTTTGTCTTACAAGCATGCATTTCCTTTTGCCGCAGACCTAGCTTTGTTTACGGTTATAGGTTTGCTAGCCTGGTTTATTTTCTTCTTGGGAACAGCGACCAATCATGAAGTAATGGCTTATAATCCGGCTTCGTTAATGTTGTTTCCATTGAATTTTCCCCTTGTGATTTGGTTTGCACGAAATCCAGTCAAATGGAAGTTCTATCTTCACATGGTTACGGTTTTTAGTGTGATTGGATTAGTTTGGTGTGGTTTGCAGTTTTGGCCGATGATATTAGTTGGCTTGCCGATTTTTATCCGATTAATGAGCTTGGCCTTCATCAAAAAATAAATGCGTTACCTTTTACTCTTCATCTCTTTTTGTGGGTTTTCGCAAGAAGTTTTCAAACCATTAGAACAGCGGAAGGAATTTCGTCCGTTAAAAATCGAACGCAGTTTGAAAGCGGATGGCCTTTTAGATGAGGCGGAATGGCAGCATGCGCCTACTGTGCGTCTTGATTTTCAGGTTGAGCCATTTCAAGGACGAAAGTCTTCATTTAATTCGACGGTTAAATTGCTCTACAATCAGCAGTATTTGTATGTCGCTGCAATTTTACTCGATAGTGTAGGAAAGAATGGGTACCGAGCTCCTAATTTGAAGCGCGATTATCAATTTGTTGAGAATGATTTGTTTGGGATTGCCATCGATGGGTTTAATGATCGTCGGAATGCGATTGTGTTGCAATCGAATGCTTACGGGGCCCAGCGCGATTTATTGGCCTTTGATGATCGGCAATTTGACATTGATTGGGATGGCTTGTATCGTGTTAGAACACTTCGGTCTGATTCCTCTTGGATAGCTGAATTTGCGATTCCTTGGCAGACTTTACGTTATCCAAAAACGGATGGGAATAAATCCCAAGATTGGGGGATCAACTTCTTTCGTGTTAGACGTTCAAGTAATGAATTATCGGTTTGGTCGCCGCATCCCCGTTCTATGAGCCCATTGCGCATGGATTATGCCGGTAAATTAGCAGGGATTATTCCGCCGCCACCCACAGCCAGGAATATTCGATTTATCCCGTATTTGTTGCAGGTTTCGAAAAAATCTGATGGGACTGAAATAGGGAATTCGTCAACGAGTGATTTCAAGGTAGGTGGAGAAATCAAATGGGCCATAAGTCCAACATCGGTCATGGATTTCACGTTTAACACGGATTTTGCGCAAGCTGATGTAGATCGTCAGGTGAATAATATTTCACGCTTTTCGGTCTTTTTCCCGGAACGCCGACAATTTTTCTTAGAAAATGCCTCTCTATTTTCAGCGGGTTTAGCTCCTGTTGACCAGGTGATCGGCGGTTCGATGTACATTCAACCATTCTTTAGTCGGACAATTGGTTTAGACCAAAATGTAAACCCCATTGCCATTACTGCAGGAACGCGTTTTGTGTATCGTTCGGAAAGAAGGAACCTAGGCGGTATTTACATGCGACAAGGTGAAGGAGATGGAGATCCCTTTACAAATTTCTTCGTGGGGCGTTATTCAGAGAATTTTGGCAAGCAAAATAGGATAGGGGCGATTGTAACCACGAAATCGTCTCCATCGGCTGTGCAATCTACCGGGGCTGTTGATGCCTTTGTCCGCTTTAGCGATAAATTCTCGTTTAATGGAATGGGAACATTATCACAAGACAGCCAAACAGGTGATCAAGGTTTAGCTGAGTATAGTCAATTTCTATATAGCGGTAATTTTTTTAGGGCCTATTGGACTCAGACTTTAGTTACTGAAAAATACAATCCGGCCATGGGTTTTGTTTCTCGTCGCGATATTATATCCAATTCCCAGGGTTTCGACTTTAATGTGCGTGGGAAATGGTTGCCTTCTTTTATTCGGAGTTGGGGACCAGGAATCTATACCGAAGTGTATCATAGTTTAAAAACGGGTAAAATAATTGAACAACGCGCGCTTTCAGGACCCCTTTGGTTTGACCTTCAAAATGGTGGAATCTTAGGTGGATACATCGAAGCAAGTGTCCAAAATTTGGAAGAAACCTTCAGTCCAGTAGGTATTGTTATTACTCCAGGTAGTTATTCTTATTTTCGTAAGGGATTTTTGCTAGCAAGCGATCCGAGTGCCAAATACTCAGGCTCCACAGAATATGGTTGGGGTGGCTTCTTCAATGGCTCATTGCAAACGATCGATTCCAAATTTCGTTTAGCTCCTATCCCGCATGTGAATCTTGGTCTATCCTGGAGTTGGAGTAAATTTGAGGATGTTGGTGTTGCAAAAGAAACCAAGGAAGTGAATTTGTTGATATTTGAATCACGCTTGGCGCTAAATCCACGATTGCAGTTGATCGGCTTTTATCAAAAGAATACCACCGACAATCTGAATTCCCTCAACATGCGTTTGGCTTGGGAATATCAGCCTTTGTCATACGTTTATTTAGTATTCAATACCTTGAATTTTCAAGGAACGGATGGTACCCAACAGAAGCAACAAAGTTTTTTAGCTAAATTGTCCTTTCTAAAACAATTTTAACATGGAAATCGAATTACGCAGTGACACGTTTACCTTACCTACTCCCGGAATGCGTGAGGCCATGTTTCAAGCACCGCTTGGCGATGATGTCTTTGGAGAAGATCCAACGGTTAATGCATTAGAGGCGAAGGTGGCTAAGATGTTTGGGATGGAAGCCGCACTTTTCTGTGTTTCGGGTACTCAAACGAATCAAATCGCCATTTCAGTTCATTTGTCAAAAGGTCAAGAGGTGATTTGCGATGAATTGTCTCATATTTATTTATACGAGGGTGGGGGAATTATGGCGAATGCCGGTGCGTCTGTAAAATTGTTGAAAGGAGATCTTGGCAGATTGACCCGCGCGCAAATTGAAGCGGCCATTTCCCCGGATGATATTCATGCTTGTGAAAGCCGCTTGGTGAGTTTAGAAAATACCGTGAACAAAGGGGGCGGCAGCGTATATAGTTCGGAGATTCTTCAGGAAATATCCGATTTTTGTCGGCAAGTTCATATCCCATTGCACTTGGATGGTGCCCGAATTTTCAATGCAATGGCGGTTACGGGTCAAACGCCTAAGGATTTTGGTGCTTGGTTTGATTCCATTTCGGTATGTTTGTCCAAAGGATTAGGTGCTCCCGTAGGCTCTGTTTTATTAGGCTCTCATGCATTCATTAAGCAGGCCCGCCGTGTTCGTAAGCGCTTAGGCGGTGGTTGGCGTCAAGCAGGATTGTTAGCTGCGGCAGGGATTTATGCCTTGGATTATCAGGTAGCGCGTTTGAAGGAAGATCATGCACGTGCGGCGGCGATTGCGAGGGTTTGTGCCAACTTACCCTGGGTGGATAGCATTTTACCCGTTGTGACGAATATTGTGATTATTCGATTAAAAGAGGGAATTACAGCGAATGAACAAGTGGCTGTTTTGAAAGCAAAAGGGATTCGTTGTGCACCATTTGGTCCTCAATACATTCGTTTTGTGACGCATTTAAATTTTGATGACGCTGAATTAGCTGCTTTCGAAACTCAAATCAATCAGTAAATTAGATTAGGATGAGTCTTTGTAGGGAAATAATATTCCATGCAAAGAAAAGCCTTTAAAATGTTCTTGCTTCCTGGTTTTGAAGCGGAATATAAAAAGAGACATGATGAAATTTGGCCATCATTGGCTGAACTGTTGAAATCCGTTGGCATTCAGCATTATTCTATTTTTCTTGACGAAAAGACCTTGACACTTTTTGCGTATTTAGAAGCTCCGGATTTGACCTTGCTCGACAACTTGCCCGCCCATCCTGTCATGCAGCAATGGTGGAAGTACATGCGAGACATTATGTTGACAAATCCGGATCATTCTCCCGTAGCCATTGATATACCTTCCGTTTTTTACTTTGAATAAGATGTCTAAAAATCTTCTCTTAATGCTTTTTTTGCCCTTGAGTATGGCATTTTCGAAACCGAATAAAAAAGAGGTTTTACAGAAAATGCACTTGGCTAATCAGTATTTTCAACAAAAATGGCCGGATGTAGGGCAGGTGATCGTGAGTCCTGATAAAACGCGACCATCCAATATTTGGACAAGGGCTGTGTATTATGAAGGATTAATTGAATTGTACAAATTAGATCCTAAAGCATCAGATTTGAAATACATGGTGGATTGGGGGAATTTTCATCAATGGGGTCTGCGAAATGGGGTGAAAACACGGAATGCGGATGATCAAGCCTGCGGTCAGGTGTACATGGATTTGTTTCTCATGCAAAAGGATTCTGCGCGCATTAAGCCGATTAAGGAGAATATTGACAATATGGTCATGACAGATAAAGCGGATGATTGGTCATGGATAGATTGTTTGCAGATGAGTATGCCGGTTTATACGCGTTTAGGCGTTATTCATAATGACCCGAGGTATTTTCAAAAGATGTATGATTTGTACGCTTATACCAAATACAAACATGGTGGAAACGGCTTATATGATCCTGCTGAGAAGCTTTGGTGGCGTGATAAGGATTTTGTTCCACCGTATAAAGAGCCGAATGGTGCGAATTGTTATTGGTCACGTGGAAGTGCTTGGGTCTATGCAGCTCTGGTAAGAACTTTGGATTTATTGCCGGTTAATGATCCTCACCGGGCGGAATATTTGGCTGATTTTATAGCTTTATCGCAAGCGTTGCCCGCATTACAACGGCCCGATGGTTTTTGGAATGTGAGTTTAAAGGATCCTACAAACTTTGGTGGACCTGAATTGACCGGTACTTCTTTGTTTGTTTATGGCATGGCTTGGGGTGTTCGAACGGGGATACTTCCGGCTAACAAGTACAATCCGATTATTAATAATGCCTGGAAGGGTATGTCGGCTTGTGTTCATCCCAATGGCTTTTTAGGCTATGTGCAAGGAACAGGGAAGGAGCCTAAAGATTCCCAACCGGTGACTTTTGACCATGTTCCTAATTTTGAGGATTTTGGATTGGGATGTTTTTTGTTGGCTGGATCTGAATTGATCCGTGCCAAAGAATAGTTTGTCTTTGCGGTAAGCCTATATCTTTGGTAATCAATTTGTTAGTTCCTGGGCATTTGTCCAAACATCGTTGATGTATTTTGGATATTTTCTAGTTTAAATAGAACATAATAGCTAGTTTTGCCGCAAACTAACATTTCTTCACATGAAAAAGAATTTACTAGGAGCATTCGTAGGGGGCTTGATTCTGTTTGTTTGGCAGGCATTATCCCACATGGCATTTAATTTACACGAGCCAAATCAAAAATATTCAGCGGGCCAAGATTCTGTTTTAGCTGCGATAAAAACACATATTAAGGAACCTGGCGGGTATATCTTACCTCGCATGCAAGATGAGCTTTCCATGGATCAAATGGAAGCATTCACCAAGTCGATTCAAGGAAAGCCTTGGGCCATGGTGCGTTATTATCAAGCATATGAAATCGATATGACATCGAATATGGTACGTGGCTTAGCTGTGAATATTCTATTAGCTTTTTTGTTGATTTGGATCATAAATCGTTTGAAAGCACCTAGCAAACAAATCATCTTGAGTTTAAGTGTTGTTGTCGGATTTATTGCGTTTAGCAATATCTCGTATACGGAACATATTTGGTACCCTGTATTTGATTTACGTGCGCAGTTGATTGATGCATTTGTCGGCTGGGGACTAACGGGACTATGGCTGGGATATTGGATGACCAAAAGGAATTAAACTAAAAAAGCCCCTGACATTGGGGCTTTTTTTATTCGTGGAATCGGAGGGATTCGAACCCTCGTCCAAACCTAGAAACCTGAAGCTTTCTACACGTTTAGATTTGATCAATTTTCGATGCCCAACAGGTTCAGATCAGACCTTATTGAACACTTATTCGCTGGATACTAATGAACGCTTAGCGAAATCGCATTCATCGACTCTGCATGGTCGACGCTCCAGATTCCCTAGCGGCAGAGTTTGGCCGGGGTGGAACGATGGCAATTGGTTAGTCTATCAGACTAAGCAGCCATGGCATACGAAGTATTGCCAGCTATAATTTGAAGGTTTTTTTAACAGGAAATGCCTCCAACTCCCGACGTGCTTACAACCGATCTACTTAAGCTGTCAAAACCGGTCGATCCCATTGAATTGCAAAGATACAAATTAAATTAACGGTAATGCGGTCGTCGACTTAATTTCATCCATGACAAATAAACTACTGATGTGTGCTACTGATGGCAAAACCGCTAATTTTTCTTGGTAAAAACGGTTATAACTTTCCACATCAGCACTTAGAACATTTAAATAATAATCAAAGTTCCCAGAAACCAAATGGCAGGAAATAACCTCAGGAAAGGCCTTAATGGCTGCTTCAAATTCACTAAAGTTCTGACTCGTTTGTTTTTCTAAGGTTACCTGGCAATGAACGAGTAAACCCAAATTAAGCTTTTTGCGATTTAATAATCCCACGTATCCTTTGATGTATCCGTCTGATTCTAAGCGTTTTACTCGATCGTGTGTCGGACTTAAAGAAAGGTTTACCTGTTCAGCAATTTCTTTGAGCGTTTTTTGGCTATTTTCTTGAATTATTTTTAATATTTTAATATCAAGATCATCCAGTTGTTGATTTTTTGCCATAAAGTTTTCGGTTT
>JBEEOB010000002.1:0-5045 GCA_041191865.1 Bacteroidota bacterium | reverse complement strand
ACTTTTTTGCCTTCTTTCTGCGCCCATTCGATCAGGATTGACTTGAAGTTGGGGTTGTTTTGAACGACCGTATCCAAATCAAAATACTGAGTAAGTATTTTTTGTGTGATGAATTTTTGGGTAAAACTAAAGCCCTTATCTAAATAGACAGCACCAACAAAAGCTTCTAGTGCGTCTCCATACATGCTGGAGCGGGATAGCGATGTTTTACGTTGGTTTTCGTATTCAATAACTTCCTCGAGTCCTAATTTTCGGCCGAGGACATTTAATGATTCCCGACTCACCATTCGAGAGCGAATTTCGGTTAGGAAACCTTCGTCTTTGAATGGGAATTTTTTGAATAAGTAAGCTGCGGTAATCATGCCTAGCACGGAGTCTCCTAGAAATTCCAAACGCTCGTTGGACTCTTTGTAAGATTTTGACACAGATTCTTTTGAGGCCGAAGCATGTAAAAAGGCTAATCGGTATAATTCTAGATTAGACGGATTAGCCCCTATAAGGTGTTTGACTGATTTATAAAGGTGTTTCTCGCGTTCATCTTGGGAATGTAAGCCGAACCAGGTCAACGGAGAAAATAACTTCATAAATTAAATTTTTCTAAAGATTACGGTTGCATTGTGGCCACCAAAACCGAAGCCATTGCTTAATGCAACATCAATTTTACGCGCTTTACCTACGTTTTCTGTCAAGTCAATCCGTTGATCAATTTCTGGATCGCGGTTGAATACGTTAATGGTAGGAGGTACAAATTGATTTTTGATCGCTAGGACAGATGCGACAGCTTCTACTGCCCCTGCACCACCTAATAAGTGACCTGTCATTGATTTGGTAGAAGAAATAGCCATTTTATAAGCATGTTCTCCGAAGCAATCAACGATGGCTTTAATTTCTTGTGGATCACCAATCGGAGTTGATGTTCCATGGGTATTGATATAATCAACCTCCTCAGGTTTAATTTGGGCATCTTCCAAAGCGTCTTGCATCGACAATAAAGCTCCATATCCATCAGGATGTGGTGCCGTAATGTGGTATGCATCGGATGAGAATCCACCACCAATTAATTCAGCATAAATTTTTGCGCCGCGTGCTTTTGCGTGCTCGTATTCTTCTAATACTAATGCGCCAGCACCTTCACCTACGACAAAACCATCACGGTCTACGTCATAGGGACGAGAAGCCGTTGCTGGATCATCATTACGTGTCGACATGGCATGCATCGCTGTAAATCCACCCACGGATGCAATTGTTACTGGGGCTTCGGAGCCGCCTGTAATACAAACATGCACACGACCGGTACGAATGTAGTTGAATGCGTCAATGATTGCATTGTTAGCTGATGAACAAGCTGAAACCGTCACATAGTTAGGTCCACGGAATCCATTGCGAATGGATATTTGTCCTGAACTTGAATCCGCAATCATTTTTGGAATAAAGAATGGATTGATTTTAGGCGTTCCATCTCCTTTGCCAAAATAGATCATTTCATCTTCGAATGTTTTCAATCCTCCGATTCCAGATCCCCAAATTACACCTACCTTGTTTAGGTTTAATTTCTCCATATCAAAACCCGCATCTGCGATGGCTTCATCCGAAGCAACAACTGCATACTGCGTAAAAGGATCCATTTTGCGGGCCTCTTTGGTATTGATGTAATCTTCAACTTTAAAGTCTTTTAGCTCACAAGCAAAGCGTGTTTTGAATTTTTCAGCATCAAATCTTGTGATGGGGGCACAACCGCTTTTACCTGCGGCTAAACCTTCCCAAAAGGTATCTACTGTATTTCCAATCGGTGTAAGAGCTCCTAGGCCCGTTACAACTACGCGTTTTAACTCCATGTGTTAATTTAATAGACTTTGTAAAAATAAAAAATGTCAATTAGTCAAGGGTTCAACTGAGGAGAAATCCTTAGGAATTACCAGGTACTAATTGACATCATTATGATCGTGTGATTCGATTACTTTGCGTTTTCTTCCAAGTAAGCAACTGCTTGGCCTACTGTTTGGATGTTTTCAGCTTGGTCATCTGGGATAGAAACATTGAATTCTTTTTCAAATTCCATGATCAATTCTACCGTGTCTAAGGAGTCAGCTCCCAAATCGTTTGTGAAAGACGCCTCAGTTGTAACTTCTGATGCTTCTACACCTAACTTCTCAACGATGATGCTTTTTACTTTTTCTGCAATATCTGACATTTTATAAATATTTTGGGGTTCAAAAACGATGCAAAGATTAGAATTAAAAGTTAGAATATCAAACAAATTTTATTCCATTTTGCACTTTAAAAATATTAATTGTAATAATAATAATTCTTTTGGTAAAAAACTTATGTGGTCTATCCTGTTTTCTTTTAAAAACAGAGTGAAGCTGCTCCTAAAAGGCCTGCATCGTTACCTAATAAAGCTTTCTTAATATTTAATTTTTCTAAGTATGCAGGGGTCAACCAGTAGTTTAATTGGCGTTCCATGCTCGGTAAAATAAAGTCATATGATGCGGAAAGTCCCCCTCCGATGAAGATATTTTTGATATCTAAAATACGAATCAATGAAACGAGCATATCGCCTAATAAACTTCCTACCTCATCCCAGATAGCTAATGCCAATGCATCTCCCTCTTCAGCCGCAACAACTAGAGCTGTCGTAGAGATGGTACCATCATCCGCTAACACGGTTTGACCTTTATAGTTAGCACGCATTTCAGTCGCTAGTTGCAATAATTCTTTTTTACCCACATTACGTTCTAATACTTTTCCATTTTTCGAAGGTACGTGGCCGGGTTCCATGGCATTACCATCTCCGCCTAAGAAAATCTTCCGGTCAATGATGGCAGCTCCACCTACGCCTGTTCCTAAGGTAATGAAGATGAAATCTTCTGGCATCGTATTTTTTTCTGGAGAGAAATAGAATTCGCCCAATGCTGCTGCATTAGCATCATTTTCCATGAAAAATTCGTGTTCTGGGAAACGTTTCTCCAACATGTCAATCATGGGGGAACCGTCGATTTCCGGAATGGCTGTGATTTCAATCAACGTACGGCGGTTCTTTGTCAGAATACCTGGTAGGCCAATGCCAATCTTTTTGACATTTTTATGCTGGTATAACTGCAAGGCAATTGCATCTGCTAAACGCTCTAAAAAATGGTGTGATTCACGCCAAGTAGCGGTATCGTAGCTTTGGAAATTGCTGATTTGGCCGGTGTCCGAATGAACGATGCCCATTTTAACGCCGGTACCTCCTACGTCAATTCCTAAATATTCTGCTGCTGCCATAGTATCCTATTAAATTGAAGGACTAATTTCTTGATTTTTCATGGCAATTTCAAATCTGATAGGAACTCAATTGTAAATTCGCTCCAATTTTTCCATGATTTGCGCGACGGCAGGGCAGATGAGCGCATTCTTTTGAGTGAGATTCATGATGCCCAACATGTTTTTGCGGTCGGTGTGGGGATATTCCCGACAAGCCTTTGGGCGGTGTTCGTAAATTTGGCAGGTATTGTCTTCCAATGTTAGAAAGGGACAGGGAGCCGCTGGGTAGACCCAATCACCATCCGCGTCTTTAATCAAGTATTGATCCAAGAATGGCGCCACTTTCATTTTCAATAGATGTGCCACGCGTTGAATATCCGTTTCATTCCACATAGGACTTGTCGTTTTGCAACAATTTCCACAGGTTAAACAATCCAAATTTTCAAATACTTGTTCATGTGCCTTCTCAAATTGCATATCCAAATCCCTCGGCTTTTTCGCCTTGATTCGTTGGAATACTTTTTTGAAATGCGGGTCTTTGGGCATGATTAGAAGTCGGCATGAAAACAAGCCCGACAACGTGCTTGATAGGATTCTGTTTCGCCGAGTAAAACCGTTTCTTCTTTGTCGACGATGCGGTAAGAATAATGTGCCACGGCACCACATTGTACGCAAACTGCGTGCACTTTCGTGACATACTCGGCAATGGCCATTAATTTAGGCATGGGGCCGAATGGGTTCCCTTTGAAGTCCATATCAAGACCTGCGATAATCACACGTTTGCCTTGATTGGCCAGGGCATCTACAACCTCTACGATTGAGTCATCGAAAAACTGTACCTCATCCAAACCTACAACATCGCAATCTCCCGCTAATAATAGGATTTCACCAGCACTTAAAACAGGCGTGGAGCGGATGGAATTTTGATTATGTGAAACGATGTCTTCGTCGTGGTAACGTGTATCGGATGCGGGTTTAAAAATCTCCACGCGCAATTGAGCGATTTTGGCACGTTTCAGTCGGCGAATTAATTCCTCCGTTTTACCAGAAAACATAGAGCCACAAACGACTTCAATCCAGCCCAGGGCGGGAAATTTTTGATTAGATTTGGAATGGGTGGGTTCTAAAAACAAGGGCGTAAAAAGCCCCTGAAATTGCATTCAGGGGCCATCAAATTAAGTTTTACTTCGAAGAAAAGGTAGCTGAGAAGAATTCGCGGTTCATACGTGCGATATTCTCTAACGAAATGCCTTTAGGACATTCAGCCTCGCAAGCACCTGTGTTTGAACAAGCCCCGAAACCTTCTTCGTCCATTTGAGCAACCATCGCTTCAGCGCGTTTCGCAGCTTCTACTTTACCTTGCGGTAATAAGGCTAATTGCGAAATTTTAGCGGATGTAAACAACATTGCAGATGCATTTTTACAAGCGGCAACACAAGCCCCACATCCGATGCAAGCAGCTGCTGCGAAAGCATCATCTGCATCTTCTTTTGGAATAGGCAAGTTGTTTGCATCTTGTGCATTACCTGTATTTACAGAAACGAATCCACCTGCCGCGATAATGCGGTCAAAGGCAGAACGATTCACAACTAAGTCTTTGATCACTGGGAAAGCGCTTGCTCTCCAAGGTTCAACCGTGATGGTTTCACCATCTTGGAAAGAACGCATGTGCAATTGGCAAGTTGTAACCCCACGGTTCGGTCCATGTGGACGGCCGTTGATGTACATGGAGCACATACCGCAAATACCTTCGCGGCAATCGTGGTCAAATGCAATTGGATCATCTCCTTCTTCGATCAAAC
>JBEEOB010000001.1:0-37034 GCA_041191865.1 Bacteroidota bacterium | reverse complement strand
CGTTTGCTCCCGGTACCAAAAATCAAATCCGCCACCCATGAAAACAAAAAAGCCCTGAACACTCGCTATGGGGTGCAATTTGAAATACGCCATTCCCGTCTCGTGATATGACATACTCGGATACTTCCAAAAAAATATAAAAATCACGGATATCAACAAGCCCAACCAAATTAATAAGTCCCGAAAACGATACTGTAATAATAAAACCAAGGCCCCTATGGCAATAAAAAACAGGCCATCTGAGTTAGAAAGACAAGCCAACAACGTAAAGAACAAAGCGAAAGTAAATCGGCGGGCAGTTGATTTCCCCAACAAATACATCGAAATCGCACCAAAACCTATAACTAAATTGTGCTGAACCGCCGCAATCATCCAAAAGGAAGACAGGTAATATTGAAAATTCAAGTACAGCAACGGGATGGGGATAAAATACAATAGCCGATTTTCTTTGGGAATAATTCGCCAAATCAAAGCAAACAAAGGGATAAGGTACAAATGTGATTGCCAAATCATCCATTTGATGTTCATTTGGCCGAAAACATAATAATTAAACAAGGCGAGTAACTTCAATGTTACTACCCGGTGTTCATTGTTTGGCGCCCATATCAAGGCCATTTTTTGTTGAAAATCCCCCGCTTGTAACCAATGGAAAAGCATCAGTGGGCCCACTTCAAAATCGTCTAACCAAGGAACATTCGCAGCATAGGTAATCAAGCACCCTGAAAAAACCAGCAGGGGCATTCCAATCAACACATACCGAAAAAGTAAATTTTCAACTAAACGCATCCCCATTAATTAAACGCTGAGGTCAAAATTAGACATTTAATTCAAAGATATTTGATAACTTTCAAACCGTTAACCCAAAAACCCTATGAAAAAAATAATCCTTGGTTTGGTAGCCGTATTAGCCATCATTCAATTCATTCATCTCGAAAAAAATGTTAGCAACGATAACACTTACGACATTTCGACGAAGTACAGCATTCCAGCGCCCGTACAAGAAACGTTAAAAAATGCCTGTAACGATTGTCACTCGAACCAAAGTACCTATCCTTGGTATTCCAATATCCAACCGGTAGGATTTTGGCTAAATCACCACATCGAAGAAGGAAAAGAGCATTTGAACTTTTCTACATTTACCAAAATGCCAGTGGCTGTCCAAAATCATAAATTAGAGGAGGTCATCGAAACCGTCGAAGAAGGAGAAATGCCTATGCCCTCGTATACCTATTTTGGTTTACATCCTAAGGCCAATTTATCCGCTCAAGAAAAAGACGCACTGATTGCTTGGGCTAAGTCTCAAATGGATTTGCTAAAAGCAACTTATCCTGCAGACAGTCTGAAATTAAAGCCCCGTAAAAAAGTATAAGAGCACAACCAGCACAAGTCCGGCCACCAGCCAAATAATTCCGTTAACACGCTTTTTCTTTAAAAAAAGCAATAAAATGATGCCTGTCAAGGAAATCAAGGACATAAAAATGGCCGAGAAATCGATCACCCATTTCCAGCCCTGATTCGTATCACGACCCTTGTGTAAGTCATTCATCCATGCCACAAATCCCAGGGATCTTTCTGTCAAATGAAAGGTCCCCAATGAGCGATCAATAAACGCATCCGCCGTATATCCCGGCCCTTGAAACGAAACCGAAATTTCGGATTCATCTATCCGAAAATCATTCAACAGGCCATGAACGCGATATTGCGAACGAAATAATTCCACAATTTCCAACTTCTTTACCAGCGCAGTATCCGGCACATTCACCCACGAAATATTCAATTTCCCATCTGACTCATGCAAGGTTTCTTTCTCCGGAAACCAATCCAAATGATTCAAGGTTAAGCCCGTAATTGCAAAGAAAAGCACAATCACAAAACTAAACATCGATAAATAAATATGTAGCCATCGCGACCACTCGGCTAATTTACGCTTCATTCTATTTTGTCTTATAAACTAAACTTGCCCCTGAAATTTCCTCATTTCCTGCTAATGCCTGCGACTTCGCTTTCCCATCAAATTTCATTGTCTGCTTCATCAATTGGTATGTTCCATGCTCACGCGCCGCCTCAATAAATACCGTATAATTTCCTTGAACCACATATTCCCCTTTGTCGTTTTTTCCATCCCAAATCAAGGAATAATTCCCCGCAGAACGGGTTGCCGAAGCAATCGACATTAAGTCGATAGGCGTTTCTCGCTGCGCATCTGAAAAAGAGCGTAAATCGGGTAGCCAACGAGGTTTCCGGTACCATAATGCCAATCGACGAACGGCTTTATGTTGCTCATCTTCAATCCAAACCGCTACATAAGGCCGACGAGCGCCGCCACCCAAATTTGCTAATTCGACATTAATCAATAATTCTTGACCAGCTGTCCAAAGCTTATCTTTTACATGAACCATCTCAATGGACGATTCGGTAGAAACCGACTGCCCCGACCAATTTTCGCTCAGAATCAGCTCCCCCGAGTTATCCACAATCAGATATTCCGTTCCTGGAAACTCCGCCGCTAATGCCTTGGACTCATCCACTGTAAGCACATTAAACGCCGTTGCCAAAGCTCCCGCTGTCACGGCATCCGGATGAATCACCGTGGCCGAAATACTACCTGAAGCTACCTCTCCCGTACGCGGATCCAAAATATGTGCTCCCCGACGGCTCGATCCACTCGTTGCAATCGCTTGATTTTGGATGGATACCATACTTAAGGATGCTCCATTTTCCGCATCCGATAAAGGATCAGATACCCGAACAGCCTCACGTAAATCCCCTTTGCTCAAAATATCCCCCCCAACATTCAGCATAATTCCCCGAACACCCGCCTCCGCCATCACTGCATCCGCGACTTGCTCCAAAATATAACCTTTAGTGAACGTATGTAAACGCAATTCCGCATCTCCTAAGCGAGTAGCCGTTGCATCACCCAATTCCCAATGTGTCTGATTGACCTTATCCGAAAAACCATTGATCCGAATTTCATCTGCCGCCGCGTTCAATGCGCCTTTTGTCGCCTGAGACCAAGATTCAAATAAGCTGAGCACCGTATGTAATTCCGATGAAACAGAGATCGCATTCCCGTTCGAACGGGCCCATTGTCCAAACTCGTGATTTTCGCCACTTCCTAAAATGGCCTGTAAACGACGGAATTCCGACAAGACCTTCGCCTCCGCTTTTTCGGCCAATTCAAACGAATTAGCTAAAATTTTCACGTCCAATGACGTTCCTAAAATATGCTCAAAATGCGCTGCTAAAACACCTGACTGGTTTGGGACAGCAGCCGATATAGCTGCCAAGGAAAGAGCAATTGGGTTCATGTTCGAATAAATTTGTTAGTGGGCGAAATTAAAATTTACCCAAAATATCCGAAAAACATTTAGACCAAAGCCTGTTTTTCCGCTACTAAAAAACGCCGACAAGAATCTGCTCCCTGCCGGCGTCATTCTTTTACAAGGTCTTCATATCAATTACGAAGCGATACTTCACGTCGGATTTGATCACCCGCTCATAGGCCGCGTTCACATCCGCCATCGAAATCATTTCGATATCCGACAAAATGTTGTGCTCTGCGCAGTAATCCAACATCTCCTGCGTCTCTGCGATGCCACCGATCATGGACCCTACAATACTCCGACGTTTTGAAATCAAAGTCGCCGCACCAAATGTATTGTCCTCTGGAGGAATACCTACTAACAGCATCTTGCCTTCCACCTTTAATAAACCCAAAAAGGCATTCATGTCATGCTTAGCAGCTACGGTATTCAATATAAAATCAAAAGAGCCTTTCAAAGCCTCCATTTGTTTTGGATCTGTAGACAAGGCAAAATGATGCGCCCCTAAAGAACGTGCATCTGCTTCCTTCGATGGGGATGTTGACAACATGGTAACTTCTGCCCCAAAAGACGCTGCAAATTTAACCGCCATGTGACCCAAACCACCCAATCCTAACACCGCCACTTTATGCCCTTTACCTACCCCCGCAAAACGCAAAGGCGAATAGGTTGTAATTCCCGCACACAACAAAGGAGCGACGCGCGCCAAATCCTTTTCCTCAAAATTTACATGCAAGGCATACTTCTCATCAATCACATAATTCGCGGAATAACCCCCAAAAGTCTGCGTCTTTCCATCGCGGTATAAGTCATTGTAGGTCGCCGTCATGTTCTCATCGCAATATTGCTCTTGGCCTTTTTGGCAAGATGGACATTCCCGACAAGAATCCACAAAAACCCCAACTCCTGCCGTTTGGCCCACCTTAAATTTCGTTACATGCGAACCCACAGCGACAACTTTTCCCACAATTTCATGACCTGGAACGATGGGATAAATCGACGGCCCCCACTCACTGCGCACCATGTGAATGTCGGAGTGACATACCCCACAATATTCAATATCAATCTGAATATCATGTGGTCCCACCTCCCGGCGTTCAAAAACGATTGGCGCCACCGGCACCTCAGCGCTCGTAGCGCCATACCCTTTAACTTGCATGTTGTGTTTGGTTTAATGTATCGATAAAAACTTGAATAGGCTCCGCGCCCGAAATGCCATACTTCCTGTCAAAAACAAAAAATGGCACCCCGCGAACGCCTAAATTTACTCCTTCTTGAATATCTTGACTGACCCGGTAAGCAAGCTCCTCACTGTCAATCGCCGCACGAATCTCCGATGCCTCCAGCCCTGCTTCCTCACCTAACGAAACCAATGTTTCCACGGCTGCCAAATCCTTCCCATCCGTAAAGTATGCCCGAAAGAAAATCTCCTCAATCACATCATCCAAGCCTTTTTCTTTGGCCAATTGAATCACCCGATGTGCATACAAAGAATTCGCAACGACCGCCTTGTCAAAATTGTATTCCAAACCAACGGAAGCCGCCATCTCCACAACACGTTTATGCATGTGCTCCGACTGCTCCAAGGTCCACCCCTTCCGATCTGCCAAATATTCATAAACACCCACTGGGTTTTCAAACGACATGGGAATTGTGGGATCCAATTGATAGCTCTTCCAAGTTATTTCAACCTGATCACGCCCCGAAAATGATTCCAAGGCCTTCTCTAAGTGCCGTTTTCCGATGTAACAAAACGGGCACATGATATCACTCCAAATTTCTATTTTCATCTCAGCAATTTAATGTAATTTCGGCACATAATTACCCGTAGCTATGTTCTCCTTTCGAAAGCTTTGTCTTGCCCTTTTCATCCTGCCGAACCTCTATGCACAAAGCATTTCGGACCTAGTCAAAACGCTCCCACACATCGAGGGGAAACAAGCTTACCTCGCTTCGCCATTTGCCACAACCGGCGACCGAGCCTACCTGATCGGACATCAAAACGGACAATTCCCCGATTTGGGCTGGCACATCACCGGCGAAATGGGAGGCCTTTGGGCTCATCCCATTAAACTACTTGACGGATTTATTGTTTCCCTCGATGGCCAAGATTTAATAAAGGCGGAAAGCTTTATCAATTTTCCTTTCGCGAACCAACATCGCTTCCAAACAAAAAATCTGCAAATTCTGCGTACCCAATTCGTTCCCGACGGAATCGCAGGATGCATCATCGAGTTTGAAATCGAGAACAAAACGAATCAAGCAATAAATACCCCATTTGTATTCCAAGCGAAATCGGACCTACGTCCTACCTGGTTGGCCGACTGGATTAAAATCCAAGATTATGACGACCAAGCCTTTTACCAACATGGTCGCTGGGTATTTCAAGACGCTAAGAATCCTTGGTTTGCCATGGTGGGATCTAACCAACATGGCATTCCCGGTGCTGCGCCTATTCCTTACCAATCGATAGGAAAAGGAATTTCGAAATCCATGAATCACCAATTAACTGTTCCCGCGAATGGCAAAACGCATATTCAATTCTACATCGCCGGTTCGTCCAAATCCCTGCTAGATGCAGCGAATAGCTATTCGAAAATCAGCCAAAACCCGGCAACATTATTCAAGCAAAAATGGGACCGCTTACAGGCTTTGGCAGAAAAAAGCAAAATTTCCATCCCCGACAAACAAATCCAAGAAGCTTATACCTGGCTGCAATACAATACCGACGGACTGACACGTGACGTACCGGGAATCGGTCGGGGAATTAGCGCAGGATTACCCGATTATCCTTGGTGGTTTGGAACCGACAGCGAGTATGCCTTGCAAGGCGCCTTGGCGATTGGCCAAAAAGACTTGAGTTTGAAATCCATCGATTTAATTCACAAGCTCTCGGTGAAGGCCAATAAAACCGGTCGGATCGTCCACGAAGTTTCCACCAACGGCGTCGTGTTTAACCCGGGCAACATGAACGAGACCCCCCAATTTGCCTCTTTGGTTTGGAAGGCCTATAAATGGACGGGCGATAAAAACCTCATCAAAAAATACTTTCCCAACATCAAAAAAGGCCTAAACTGGTTACTTACAGAAAATGATAAAGACCAAAACGGGTTTCCCGACGGGCCCGGCATGATGGAAATCCAAGGACTCCACAGCGAGATGATCGATGTAGCCTGTTATACCCAAAAGGCCTTGGAAGATGCGGCTGAAATGGCTAAAATTCTTGGGGAAACGAAGCAAGCTAGCACATACGCAGCCCAAGCGAAACGGCTTAAAATTCAGATTAATGAACGTTTTTGGAACGAGGAGTTTGGGTCCTTTGCCGACTTCCTCAGTAAGGATGTTGAAGCGATTAACCTGATCAAACAAGCCATCGTACGGGCGGATACGCTACAAAAACCCTGGGCCGTAACTGAACTTAAGCAAACCCAAATGTACATCGAAACGCATCCCAGCAATCAAGCAAGGCCGTTTGTGGTTCACCACAATTGGGTGGTAAATTCACCGATGGAATTAGGCATTGCAGATCCCGAAAAAGCAATCAAAGGACTAGAAACGGCTAAAAAGTTCACGAATCCTTTTGGTCTTTTTGTGACGGGCATCGACCGTGATGCCTCCGCGGGTTCGGATGCCGGCTCTTACAAAGCTCCCAAAATATTTACCTATACCGGTGCTGTGATGACACTTCCTACCGGCGTGATGGCCGTGGCCGAAAATCAATACGGTCGGCCAGATCAATCCCTCGGTTACATCCAAAAACTCGCGCGCTCCTTCAGTTATGCCTTGCCAGGCAGCATGTATGAAGTTTCACCTGATTTTGGAATGATGACACAAGCCTGGAATGTGTTCGGGTTTGCCGTTCCGATTGTCGAACACTTCTTTGGGATTAAACCTCGGGCCGACTTAAAAGAAATTACCATCGCACCACGCATGCCCTCAACATGGAAAGAGGCAAGCATTGAAAATGTGGAAATCGGCGATAATCGAATAAGTGTGTATTACAAACAAGGACAAAGCCCGCGCGTGACACAAACGAAAAACTGGAAAATTATCCTAAAATAGCTCATTTTTATTATTGTATCATTTTGTTACATTTGCAAAAAACACCCTAAATCATGAAAAAATTACTGGCGTTAATGGCCATTTCTTCGTCGGCCTTTGCGCAGCACATCGAAGTCAAGCAAAGCAAAGGTCCAACGCTTGGTTACACAGCGGCCTCCCAAGTGAAAATCATCAAGAAAGATGGACTATCATTTAAGGACCTCAATAAGAACGGGAAACTGGATATGTACGAAGATTGGCGCAAGCCCGTGGATGTCCGTGCGGCCGATTTAGCAAAGCAATTAAGCGTGGAAGAGATTGCAGGTCTAATGCTTTACTCCGGACACCAAGCCGTTCCCGCACGTACGGAAGGGTATTTTGCCGGCACATACAACGGCAAACCCTTCGACCCAAAAACAATGGATGCGAGCGATTTGACGGACCAACAAAAGAAATTCCTGAAAGATGATAATCTACGCCACGTCTTATTGACGACCGTTTCTTCACCAGAAGATGCCGCGAAATGGAACAATAAAATCCAGGCATTTTGCGAGTCGGTAGGGAAAGGTATTCCAGCCAACAACAGCTCGGATCCGCGTCATGGAACCCAAGCGCGTGCGGAATTCAACGCGGCAGCAGGTGGATTGATTTCGATGTGGCCGAGTTCCTTGGGCATGGCGGCAACTTTCAAACCAGAATTAGTTCAAAAATTTGGTCGGATCGCCGCACAAGAATACCGAGCATTGGGTATCGCCACGGCTCTTTCACCTCAAGTTGACATGGCCACAGAACCCCGTTGGTTACGTTTCGATGGAACCTTCGGCGAAAGCTCAAAACTTTCCGCAGCCATGGGAGAGGCCTATTGCAATGGCTTCCAAAATGAAAACTGGGGTTCCTTAAGCGTAAATGCAATGGTGAAACACTGGCCCGGTGGTGGATCCGGAGAAGGCGGTCGGGATGCGCATTATGCGAACGGCAAGTTTGCGGTTTACCCAGGCAATAACTTCAAGGAGCATTTGATTCCCTTCACGGAGGGTGCCTTTAAATTACAAGGACAAACCAAAAAGGCCGCTGCTGTGATGCCTTATTACACGATTTCCTGGAACCAAACGAGCGAAAACGTTGCGAATAATTACAACAAGTATTTGGTAACAGACTTACTTCGCAAGCAATACGGATACGATGGCGTGGTTTGTACGGACTGGACGGTAACCGGTGATCACAAGGCGATGGATGTCTTTGTGGACGGTAAAGTTTGGGGCGTTGAGAACTTGAATATGGCAGAGCGTCATTACAAGGTTTTGATGGCTGGCGCGGATCAATTTGGTGGTAATAACGACATGAAACCCATCATCGCGGCGTATGCGATGGGTGTCAAAGAACATGGCGAGGCCTTCATGCGTGCTCGCATGGAGCAATCTGCCGTTCGTTTATTGCGTAACATTTTCCAAGTAGGTTTATTTGAAAATCCCTACCAAAATCCGGAGCAAACGAAGGCAATTGTAGGCAAGCCCGAATTCATGCAAGCAGGTTATGAGGCTCAATTGCAATCGATCGTTTTGTTAAAGAACAAGGCGAACGTTCTACCGATTCAAACCAAGAAAACGATTTACATTCCAAGACGATACATCGCACCATCCCGCCACTTCTTGGGATTCCCGATTCCCGCATCGAATGATTATCCGATCAACATGGAATTGGTCAAGAAATACTTCAACGTGACCGAAAACCCAGCCGAAGCAGACCTTGCTTTGGTATGTATCGAAAATCCCAAAGGAAGTATTGGCTATGATAAAGAAGATGTGGCGAAGGGCGGCAATGGCTATTTGCCTATCTCTTTGCAATACGGCGACTATGTGGCCAACGATGCCCGCGAGGTAAGTATCGCAGGCGGTGATCCGTTGGAAAACTTTACCAATCGTTCCTACAAAGGCAAAACTGCCAAATCACGCAATTTGACCGATATTCAAATGATCGAAGATACGCGTCAAAAAATGCAAGGGAAACCAATGATCGTTTCGATCAACGTGTCGAATCCGATGGTTTTCGCGGAATTTGAAGGAAAAGCGGATGCGATTTTAGCAAGCTTTGGTGTACAAGACCAAGCGATTCTAGACATCATTCGTGGAAAGGCAGAACCGCAAGCTTTGCTCCCCATGCAGATGCCATCGAGCATGCAGACGGTTGAAAAACAATTTGAAGATGTTCCTTTCGACATGGAATGCCATCTCGATTCAGAAGGGCATCGCTATGACTTTGGCTTCGGAATGAACTGGAAAGGCGTCATCCAAGATGGGCGCGCGAAGCAATTTAAATAGCCTTTTTCTAATAAGCACATTCAAACACCTCAGGCAAAACTTGGGGTGTTTTTTTGTTGGCTGACCAAAATCATATTTTGTGTGGAATTCCCCGCCGACCTTTGTCCTTCTTAAATGGGTACAATTCCACGATTATGCAACACAAAGCCGCACATACATTCCATATTCCCGTGATGGGTTTAGGTTTCACCATCGATACACCTGTGAAGGTGGCTCCTTTCGGTATTTCATCCGTCATATCGATTGTAGATGATTACCTCATCGAGGAAATGCGCAAAGCCTATTGCAAGGAATTCGAACTTCCCTTCGTGGCCATCGATAAAAAGTCAGATGATTCTCGAGCAAAACGAATCACGGCTTACCTGAATCTTGTCCATAGCTTGGTCCAAGACAAAACAACAAGCATACGAAATCAAGCCTTCGATCCGGAGTCAGACATCTGCCGGTATTTCGAATTATTACCGGAAAATTCGGATCAAAAACTTGCCTATTTGGATATGTTGGCCACCGATGATATGTGCCAAAAATTCATCAAACAAGGCAATCTACGCAAATATGTCGTGGCCGGTTCCATCGATGTTAACATCATGGCTAAGGTAAATAAAATCAATTACGACAAAAAGGGACAAGCACAAGAAAAGGAATTTGCGGATGCTTTAGCCGCGCTTCGCGGATATGCAAGCAGCGACTTAAGTTCTTCGATTATCCTATCCGCCGGATACAATCCGATGTTGTATGGCTACCTAGAAGCCTTTCCAGATTTCTTTCCAAACACCGCGGGAAAACTCAAAAAGAAAATCATTCTAAAAGTTAGCGACTACCGAAGTGCCGTGACGCAAGGAAAAATCCTCGCAAAAAAAGGCGTTTGGGTCTCTGAATTCCGCATCGAATCTGGGTTAAATTGTGGAGGCCATGCCTTCGCAACCGACGGGCTGTTGATCGGTCCCATTTTAGAGGAATTTAAGTCGAACCGACAAGCCTTAATCGCTGAGTTATTTGAAATGTGTCAAAAAGCCTTAGCCGAAAAAGGACAAAATGTATTCCTTGAATATCCCAGCATGCGCGTTACGGTGCAAGGGGGAATCGGAACGCATGCAGAAGATGTCGTCCTCCAAGACCATTATCAAACACAAGGAACCGGCTGGGGAAGCCCCTTTTTGCTTGTCCCAGAAGCCACACAAGTGGATCCTGAAACCCGCCAAGCCCTGGCCCAGGCCGTTGAAAGTGATTACTACTTAAGCCATGCCTCACCCCTTGGGATTCCGTTTAATAATTTCCGAAAAAGCAGCTCCGAAAAACTGCGTTTAGATCGAATCGCGAAAGGCCGACCAGGCAGTCCATGCACCTTAGAATACTTGGCCACTAATACAGAATTTACGGAGAAGCCGATTTGTACGGCATCACGAAAATACCAACATGCCAAATTAAAGCAGTTGGAAGAACAATCCCTTCCAGCGGCGGAGTACCAAAAAGCCTTCGATGCCATTACCGAGAAAGTTTGTCTTTGCACGGGACTGGGAACCTCGGCATTGCAAAACTTCGACATCCAACCTACGCATCACCAGCATGCGGTGGCTATTTGTCCCGGTCCAAATTTGGCCTATTTCTCTGGAACATTCTCTTTAAAGGAAATGGTGGATCACATTTACGGCAGGGCCAATATTCTCAACACCCAACAGCGCCCCAACCTATTCGTGAAAGAACTCAGCTTATACGTTGACTACCTCAAAAAGGAAGTGGAAAAAAGTGTCGAGTCCATGACGACTAAGCAAGAACGCTACCTCAAGACATTCCGAGATAACCTTTTAAGTGGGGTGGCCTACTACCAAAACCTAAGCCTGCCAACTTTGCAAGACATGAAAAACGAACTGGCTCACTGGGAAGCCAAAATTCAAAGTTTGCCTATTCCCCAGGTGATCATATCCTAACAAAAACCCTGGGGCAACCTAGGGTTTTTGCTTTTACAAGCGATATTTTCTTTAATTTCGAAAGCTAAATTCATCTACATGCGTTATTGCTACTTCATCATCTTATCTATAGTATCCCTTTACGTTTCTGCCCAGGATACCACACAAATTGTCCATGCCGCGCGCAAGAATGCCCTTGCCCATCAAGCTAAACCTTATGTAATCTTAATCTCCGCGGATGGGTTTCGCTCGGACTTTTCCGTGAAATATGGGGCGAAGTTTTTACAGAGCAGAGAAGCGAATGGTGTTAAAGCAGAAGCGATGATACCATCGTATCCAACCTTGACTTTTCCAAATCACTACAGCATCGTAACGGGCTTATATCCTGCGCATCATGGCTTGGTAAATAACCGATTTTTCGATGTCGCATCGGGAAAGGAATACAGCATGGGCAACAAAAAGATGGTGGCTGAGGGTAAATGGTATGGCGGAACACCGCTTTGGGTATTGGCTGAAAAGCAAGGCATGCTGAGCGCGAGTTTCTATTGGGTCGCATCAGAGGCTGATATTCAAGGCGTTCGTCCTACGTATTTATATACCTACAACGAGAACATTCCGATCGAACGACGGATCCAGGCAGTGAAGGATTGGTTGTCATTGCCCATTGAAAAACGCCCACATTTGATCACTTTTTACTTCCCACAGGTTGACCACGATGCACATGAATATGGTCCTGAAGATCCACGTGTAGGCGATGCCGTCAAATGGGTTGACCAAAGTATCGCCCAACTGCAAGCGGCACTCGATCCCTTGAAATTGCCAATAAATTATGTGTTTGTTTCGGATCATGGCATGACAACCGTGGACATCGACCATACCTTAGCTAAACCTGCGGCTCTGGATACAGCCACTTTTAAAGTCCCCTCAGGTGATGCCTTACTGCATGTGTTTGCTAAAATACCAGCAGCAATTCCAAATGCCCTCATTGAGCTCCGCAAACAAAAACAGTTCCATACGTATTTGTTGGATGAAACACCCGAGTATTGGCATTTCCATAAATCAGATGATCGATTCAACCGTTTGGGAGATATTTTACTCGTTCCAAACCACCCCAATATCTTCAACCTAGGCACTCGGAAAACGAGTCCGGGAAAACATGGCTATGACAACCACCATCCCGACATGCAAGCAAGTTTTCAGGCCTGGGGACCCGCGTTTAAAACCGGCCTAAAAATTCCTGCATTCGAAAATGTGCATGTCTATCCGCTGGTTGGGAAAATCCTCGGGTTGAGCATCGACGAATCAAACATCGATGGACGAATGAACCAATTAATGCCGATTCTGAAATAGTTACATGGAAGGCTTTAGGTCCTCCAACAAAAATGGAAGGCCTTTTGTCGCGGTAACTTTCAAGTTCTTAAACGGCTCAGAAGGAAAATAAATCGTCGTTAACACCGATAATCCCCCATCGGCAAAAAACTCTGCCGAGGCAACATCCGTGATCAAGCTGAAGTCAATCGTATCCGATGTTGAAAAGCGAGGGGCATAGGCCTTGCCGGCAAATTTAGCACTGAAACTGAGGTCGCCCGATGCGTCGCGATCTACGAAATATCGGTTACTTGCTGCCTCAAATCCGATGATCACTTTTTCCCCTTTTGCATTAGAAAGAGTAATCGAAAAATCCTGTACGGGTAATTTTCCCGACAATCGCTGAAGCGCAGAAGCCGTCTTTATTGGTTTATTCGACTTGATTGATTGTGAGCTATTCACGTAGTTTGACACAGCGGAAACCGGCGTGGAGGCTAATAAATATTTCCCGTTTAGATTAAGCAATTGTAGGTCGCGCGCTATGGTATTCGCACTTCGCCAAGAGCCCGTCGGTACCACCGTCGCATAATCCCAGTTGGACATCCAGCCCATGAAGATTCGCTTATCCCCTGTTTCATGAAAAGTTACCCCGGCGTAATTATCACGTCCATAATCCACCCAGCGGGTTTCTTCATCTTGTGCGATGAATTGGTGGCCGTCAAAATCTCCTACAAAATACTGAGCACCGGAACCCCCATTGGGTGCACCTGGGTTAATATTCACGATTAAGACCCATTTGGTTTTACCACCCACTTGCATGGGGAATAAATCTGGACATTCCCAAACACCTCCATGTGCGCCAAATTTTGCACCAAATTCACTCTCCTTCGTCCAGTTTTTCAAGTCGGGCGAAGAATAAAATGTCTCCCGATCTTGCGTAGCCAAGGCCATGACCCATTTATTTCCCGGTGCATACCAAGAAACATTTGGATCACGAAAATCGGCCACACCGGGATTTTTGATGACGGGATTTCCGACAAATTTGGTGAAGGTTTGGCCCCCATCAAGGCTGTAAGAAATACTTTGATTTTCGCGATCAATGCGTCCCACTTTTTCCCAATCCATGTTGTGGCTTGTGTAAATGGCTACCACAGGAGCTATACCGTTTTTACCTAAGCCTGAGGTATTTTGATGATCAATGACGGCAGAACCCGAAAAGATCAAGCCAAGGCTATCTGGATATAAGGCAATGGGCTGATGCTCCCAACGCATCAAATCTTTACTCGTTGCATGGCCCCAGTGCATCGGTCCCCATACCGTACTTTCCGGATGATATTGATAATATAAATGGTAGGTTCCGTTTGCATAAAACATCCCATTCGGGTCATTCATCCACATGCTTGGTGGCGTGAAGTGTAATTGGGGACGGTGTTTCTCCTGCGCAAAAACGGCAGAAGTGATCAATAAAAAGAAGAGGATGTTTTTCATACGAGCCAAAAAAAGGGTGACTCAGCTGAGCCACCCCACAAAAGTACACGAATTCGTTATAAGTTCTTCAAATACTCGATGCTCTTGGGAACAAAATCAAGTTCTTGATTACTTTCATCCTCAATGAAGCAGTGTTGAATACCATTTTTCTTCGCCAAGGTGATGATTTCTTTCCAATTGCCTTGGCCAGTACCTACGGGAACATCGTTTTCTGCTGGAGTACCTCCCGTTAGGTTTCCTTCCACGCCTTTGCGCAAGTCTTTCACGTGCATCAATTTCCAGCGATTTGGATATTTTTTTAATAATTTAACTGGCATATCAGCGCCTCCGCCATGCATGGTCCATAGAACATCCATTTCAAAGGAAACATAAGCGGGATTCGTGTTTTTAATGATGTAATCCATCAACGTTCCGTCCTCATAGGCATGGAATTCATAGCCATGGTCGTGGTAAGTAAATGTGATGCCATTTTCCTTAAAAACTTTGCCCGCGCTGTTAAAAAGGGCTGCCGCTTTTTGCGCATCTTCTAAGGTAAACTCATTGCCTTTGTGCGGAATCCAAGCACACATGACAAATTTGGCGCCTAAAGCTTTCGCTCTACGAACGGCTTCCATGGGATTCGCTAATTCATCATAGCCAACACCCGTCGATGGAATGCTAATGCCACGCTCTGCACATAATTGCTTGAATTGTTCTTCGGTCATTCCTTTGGTTGCACCGCCCTCTAATTCGGTAATGCCCATTTTTTGAATGATGTCCAAGGTGTTTTCCGTGCTTTTCGGGAAATGATTCCGGAAGGTATACGCCTGCACACCCATGGGATAGGTATATAATTTTTGTGCAATAGCGGGGAGCGTTAACAAGAACGCAAAAGCGAATAATGTCTGTTTCATATGGAATAGGTTTGTCTGTAAAAATGAAGGAATTTTCTGAAATATGCTAATTTTGTTGTCATGGAAAAACCCTACCACACGGATCAAATTTTTGAAAAAATTGACACATTGGCTTTAGGCGAATATGAAGGCTGTACTTTTCGGAATTGCCAATTTGAATCGGCCGATTTTAAAAACTTTCAATTTGTGGATTGTCGGTTCGAGGACTGCAATGTAAGTCTGGTCAAATTAAGTGCGGCCTCCTTTCAAAAGGTTTATTTCCAAACCTGTAAAATGCAAGGCCTTCGTTTCGAGGCTTGCAATCCCTTTTTGTTCGAGGTGCATTTCAAGAATTGCGTGTTGAATTTATCATCCTTTTACCAAATCAACGGGAAAGGGACTACATTTCATGCTTGTTCCATGCAGGAAGTTGATTTCACGGAAGCGAATTTCAGTGAGGCCAAATTCGATGATTGCGATTTAGCGGGAGCACTTTTTGACCGGACGAATCTGGAAAAGGCCGACTTCCGGAATGCCTACAATTACCGCATTTCTCCAACCATCAATCGGCTAAAAAAAGCCAAATTTTCCCAAGATGGACTCGCTGGATTATTGAGTGATTTTGGAATTGTGATCAGCTAATTGATAATTTATTCATGGCTTATTTGAAATTGTTTTTTTCCCTTTAGCTTTGTAAAGCTCTGAGGATGATAGCCCAAGAGATCTAAACCTATGAAAAAACTATTCTACGTATGCCTGTTCAGCATGGCATTTACCATTACATATGCTCAAAAAATAGAATCGGCTGCATTCATATATGAATCAGCCCCATTCCCATCTTGTCATGCATCTACGCTGGTAGAAACCCCGCAAGGAATTGCTGCTGCATGGTTTGGCGGAACCCATGAAAAGCATCCGGATGTGGCGATTTGGTTAAGTTTTTACCAAAATGGTACTTGGTCCAACCCGCAAGAAGTTGCTAATGGAATTCAAGGCAATGGAAAACGCTACCCACTTTGGAACCCCGTATTATTCCAAATACCGGGCAAAGAACTTATCCTTTTTTATAAAGACGGACCTGCTCCCGATGAATGGTGGGGCATGTTAAAACGTTCTTTCGATGGGGGCAAAACGTGGTCGGCAGCGGAACATTTACCAAAAGATATCTACGGTCCCATCAAGAATAAACCTGAACTGCTGACGGATGGCACACTTATTTGCCCGTCCAGCTCGGAAGATCATGACTGGCGATTACACATGGAATTCACGAAAGATGGTGGAAAAACCTGGTCAAGAACCGAGGCCCTGAATGATGGGGTAACGACCTCAGCCATTCAACCTAGCATCTTGAAATTACCAGATGGCAAGCTCCAGTTAGTATGTCGATCAGAAAATGATTTTGTCTTGCAAAGTGTTTCCTCAGACCAAGGTAAAAGTTGGTCCGCTTTAAAGCCCACAAACCTGCTAAATCCGAACTCGGGCATAGATGCGGTGACGCTTCGTGACGGCCGACACATCATCGTGTACAATAATACAAAAAAAGGACGCAGCCCATTGAATGTAGCAATTTCAATGGATGGACAAGACTGGCAAGACATCGCGATTTTAGAAAATGAACCGGGCGGTGAATTCTCCTATCCGGCCGTTATACAGGCAAAAGACGGGAAGGTGCATATTACTTATACGTGGAAACGAAAGAAAATCAAGCATGTGGTCATGACGCTTTAATATGACAAATTGGGATCTGGTAATTATTGGCATTTACCTCCTCAGCATGATTGGGGTGGGAATCTATTTTTCCAGACGCAACCGAAATTCCGAACAATTTACAACGGCCTCTGGGCAAATACCGGGCTGGGCCCTGGGCCTTAGTTTTTATGCCACATTCCTTAGTGCTATAACTTTTTTAGGAGACCCCGGGAAATCCTTTGGAAGCAATTGGAATCCATTCGTTTTTAGTCTTTCAATACCGCTAGCAGCCTGGGTTGCTAGTAAACTATTCGTCCCTTTTTATCGCAATGGAGAAGCTATCAGTGCATATTCGCATTTAGAAGAACGATTTGGTGCCTGGGCTCGAACCTATGCAATGGTCTGTTTTATCATGACCCAGCTCGCACGCATGGGTACCATATTTTATGGCCTTGCTTTAACGATTAATGCTTTATCGGGCATTGAAATGCCCTTGATCATTACGGTTTCGGGTATCGTCATTATTCTCTACACGGTTTTGGGTGGAATGGAAGCGGTCATTTGGACCGAGGTGATACAAGCTATTTTGAAGACCTTGGGCGCTTTACTGATTTTGGGTTTGATCTTACATCAATTGGATATCACGGAAATATGGGCGATCGGATTGCGGGATGAAAAATTCAGTTTGGGGACATTTAGGCCCGACTTTACTACGAGTTCTTTTTGGGTGATTTTGCTTTATGGCTTTTTCATTAATCTGACAAACTTTGGCGTAGACCAAAACTACATACAGCGGTATCATACCGCAAAAAATACGCAAGATGCGGCCAAGAGTATTTGGCTATGCGTCTTGTATTATGTTCCAGTATCGTTCTTGTTTTTCTTTATTGGGACATCCCTATATGCTTTTTATGATGTGAATCCAGGGCTGATTTCGGAGCTCAAACTACAGGTTTCGGCCGAAAAAAACATCCCCATTCAAACAATGCAATTGGTTGATTATGCTGACCGCGTATTGCCTTATTTCATGAAGACTCAAATACCAAAGGGTTTATTGGGTTTACTCCTGGCCGCCTTGCTATCTGCAGGCATGAGCACCATGAGTTCTGGGATGAACAGTTCTGCGACCGTGTTCCTGAATGATATTTACTTACGCTATATCCAACGTGACCTGAGCCCTCAAAAACAATTACAGGTATTACATATAGCCACAGTCGTAATGGGTTGCTTGGGAATTATATTCGGGATCAGCATGATTGGGGTGAAGAGTTTGTTAGACGTATGGTGGAAGCTTTCGGGCATCTTTGCCGGGGGCATGTTGGGCATATTTTTACTCGGGTTTATCGCAAAAAATGTATCTAATACCGCTGCCAAATTTGCCGCGATTATTGGGGTAGTTGTCATCGCTTGGATGTCATTTAAAGATAATATGCCCGAGACATTCCGAAGTCCAATGGATGGGAAAATGACGGTGGTTGTGGGGACATTGACTATTTTAATTACCGGCGCAATCATGCAGCGAATCTTGAGAAAACGATGAAGCTACCTGAAGGATTTATACCGGTCATGTTGACCCCATTTACGCCCGACTTGCAAGTGGATTATATCTGTTTAAGGCAACTGACGGAATTCTATTTGGATGCGGGCGCCGTGGGGTTGTTTGCGAATTGCCTGTCGAGTGAGATGTACGAATTAAGTCCTACGGAAAGACTTAAGATAATCGATACGGTCGTCAAACAAGTTGGCGGACGTGTTCCCGTTGTTGCCACCGGTACCTTTGGCGGCAGTATCAAAAACATGGCGAGATTCTCGAAACAGGTTTACGAACGGGGTGTTGATGCCGTCATTGTGTTGAATAATCAGTTTGTTTCGGCAGATGAATCCGATGATCAATTTCTGGAACGAATACACGAATGGCTAGCGCAAACCCCCGGCATTCCGTTTGGCATTTACGAATGCCCCGTACCCTATAAGCGCTTGGTTAGTATTCCTGTTTTAGAGAACCTATTAGCGACGGGTCGCCTGTGTTACCACAAAGATACATCGCTTAATATTCAAGAAGTAAAGCAAAAAATTAAAGCTGGAGGCAAACATGTCTTTGGCGTTTATGATGCTTACATCAAACATGCGGTAGCATCTTTAGCAGCTGGCACCAAGGGGCTTTCATGCATCCAAGGAAATTACTTTCCGGAACTTATTGTAAACCTTTGTCAATCAACTATTGATAGTCAAGATATCCAAGACTTCTTGTCGACAAACATGCAGGTCATGCATGATACCTATCCCACAAGTGCAAAATATGTATTGAAAAAAATGGGCTTTCCAATCAATTTAGCAACCAGACGAAACGTTGGTGAACTGAATGCTGAAATGATGAAGGATTTGGATGAGCTTATCGAAGGATATCGCGAACGATTTTAAGGTGATGCTCCGTGTGAATCCACAGAAAACGAGTCGTCAAACGGGTATTCAAATCCCCAAACATCGGATGCGTAAAAAAATGCGTGGGAGATTGGTTCAATAAATTCAAGATACTTAAGCTCGCACGATCCAAGGCCGCATCCAGTTCCGATTTATCCAGTTGGCCTGGCATCGCCGACTTAGGTGCCTTGGCCTTCCCGCGAGGTATTTTCTTTGTCAATAATATTACCCACTTTCTCCACGAGTGCTTTGGGGCATATGCTTTCGGATCTGAAGCCGCCAATCCAGCAATCATTCCATTTATTACGTGCAAATTATGCAGCAAATGCCAGCCTACAGACTCCGCCGAAACATCGAGGTTTTTCACATCCCATTTTTCCGACAATTCTTGCATTTCGCGGATTTGAATAGCTAGTTTGTTGATCATAAGCGCATTTGGAAAAATAATCCATGGTTTGACTTTTCAAATTTCATCGGCCCGTAAGCATCAAAATTTGAACCCAAACCTACGGTAAATTTATCAAAAGTCAAGCCTGCGCGTAAGCTTGCGCCGCTGCGCGCATGCGTTCCCACTTCGATATCGCGCACCAATAAACCTTGCAAGCGTGTATACAAACGAACTTTTTCCGATAATTTCGGCTTAAATTCTGCCAAAGCAACCGTTTCAAATGCATGCCCGGGTTTGAAATTGAGTGTGGGAAAAACAACAATCAGATAATCCGGACTCGCTTTTAAGAATTGAAATCCCAGCGTAGGAACAAAACCCAATTTATAATGCCATTGCAAGCCGGATGCCGCGCTGAAACCTTTACCCAAACCATAGGTAATGGAATTATTAATGACCATTTCCGTTTCGGAGGGAGTATTTTGATAATCCGCGGCGCCGACAGTCACGTTGAAAAAATTAAACTTTCCTTTGGCATCAATGGGGCGATTGATGATAATAATTAGATTCGCCCGATTATTACCTGCCATAACCTCCACAGGCAATGGCGCTTTTTGAGCAAATACAGATGCGATCGATGCCACGAAGGCAATGGTTAAATAGAAGTTTTTCATGGCCACAAAATTACATAAAACTTAGTTGGCCAGCTTTTTTTGAGACCAATAAGCAAAAATTGCCGCCGTAATAAACATGATTAGGCTGTAAACGACCGCCGGAATGGTCATCGCGCCATTGTTCAAAATGCTCAAAGCTATGTAAATGGCCAACGAACCATTGTGAATCCCCACCTCCATCGATATGGCTACCGCTTGTTTGGGAGGAAGTCTAAAAAGCCGCGGCAAAAAATAACCTACGAGCAAACAAGCCAAATTAAACGTCAGCGCAGCTCCACCCACGGAGCGAATGTCGTGCATCAAATGGTCGATTTCCTTTAAGCCCGCTAAGACAATTAACAAGCCGAGGAAGACGCCGGAAATCAATTTAACCTTGCCTTCCATGCGTTGCGCAAAAGTGGCATAACGGTGGCGAATCCACATGCCTAGACAAATCGGTGTTATAATCATCACACAAACCTCCAATACCTTTTGAAATTGCATTGGCACATAGGCCTCCGCTTGCATAAAATAGGCCAAAGACAAATTGACAATCCAAGCAATCGAAAAGATCGACAACACGCTATTCAGCGCGGTTAAGCTCACATTCAACGCGACATCCCCACCGGCCATGTGGCTGTAAAGATTCGCCGAAGGACCACCGGGAGCAGCGGCTAATAGCATCAGCCCAACCGCCAAGGCGGGTTCCAAGTGGAAGAAATCCGCAATCAACAGGCAGATCGCAGGCAGCAAGAGCATCTGCGTAATCAGCCCGATCAAAACGGCTTTCGGGTAGTCCACAATACGTTTGAAATCTGCAGGGGTCAGTGATAAACCTAATCCAACCATGATGACGGCAATGGCCATGGGCATGAGATAGATTGAGAGAAAACTTGCTTGCATCCAATAATTTTTAAACCTTGCTCAAAATATTGAAATTTTGCTTGTCATCCTAAAATTATTTGTCCGACTCGGCCTCTGGATCTTCGCCCCGCAGGTGCATATACGAAACAAAAATCTCCTAGCTAAACAAGGACCTTTGTTGGTCGTCGCTAATCACCCCGACTCCTTTTTAGACGCAGTTATCCTAGGTGCCTATTACCCACGAAAGATGCATTTCTTAGCAAGGGGAGACGTTTTTCGGAAACCCTTGTTTGGTTTTTTACTACGCTCCATCGGGATGATTCCGATACATCGGGCACGGGAAGGACGCGAACATTTGCATTTGAATGCAGGAACATTCGATGCCTCTGTAGACATTCTGGCAAAAGGCGGCGGTATTTTGATTTTCATCGAGGGCATTTGCTTGTTGACCCATGAACTTCAGCCCTATAAAAAAGGCGCTACTCGAATTTTAGAAGCCGCCCAGCAACGTGGCGTCCAACCCATGATTCATGTAGTGGGAATTGCCTACAACGACTTCAAGGCATTTGGAAAAATCGTTGAGATACACGTAGAGGAATTTGAACAGCAGCCCACGCTGGAACATGCGAAACATCGATTGGATTTTAATGCTGCGGTTTTCGAGCAAATGAAGCGATTAATCCATGTGCCTACCAAGCGTATTCGCATCAAGAAAAGTCTTTTTTATTACTTGAATGTTCCGTACTACCGACTGGTCCAAAGGCTAATCGATCGAAAAACGAAGGAAACTGTTTTTTATGATTCCGTCATGTTTGCGGCCTTACTGTTCACCTATCCGTTGTATTTGTTGCTTCTAGGGTCGGGCTTATGGATGGCGGGCTTACCGATTTGGTATGTCTTATTTTTTGTAATCATGTTGCCCTTGGGAATCAAAATCCAAATGCAAAGCGCATAAAAAAACCCTGGGAAATCCCAGGGCTCTGATTAATCTTGTAGAGACGAAGTCGGTTTCGTCGCATGGTACAATTCATACCAATCTTCGTGACTTAAATTGATTTGAAACGAATTCACAATGTTGCGAATGCGATTCTCTTCGAGGGTTCCAATTAAAGGCAAAGCGCCTAATTTCACCAACCAAGCAACAGCGATTGACTCGATGTTCGCGTCATAACGCGCTGCCACTTCCAATAATTTCTTACGCACTTTCAGCGCTAATTCATCCGTTCCATTTTCAATGCGGCCACCTGCCAAAGGAGATGTCGCCAAAGGGCGCATGTATTTTTGCTTGATGTAATCGATCGCACCATTATCGAGCGCTGAAGTGTTCAACAAGTTCAAGTCGATGTGATTCGAAACAACCGGAATATTCAAGTAAGACACCAACAATTGATGTTGGTAAACGGAAAAATTCGATACCCCGATGTTCTTTACTTTTCCTGCCGATTTCAGTTTTTCTAAGGCCAATGCCGTCGTTTCTAGATCAGATAAAGGATCTAATTGGTCCAACAAAAACACGTCCAAATAATCCGTTTGCAAATTACGCAAGGAGTTTTCGACCGAAAGCGTGATGTGTTCCGCGGAAGTGTTTACGTGGTTAACGCGGTAATGAGGTGTGGTATTTACACCACATTTCGAGAACAAGACTATGTCGGAACGCTTAAACGATTGCTTCGCAAGCACTTCGCCAAATCGTTTTTCGCAACTGTAATTTCCATAGCGATCTGCGTGATCAAAGGTATTCACCCCTAACTCCAAGCAAAGGTTGACTATCTTTTCCATGTCACCATTTCCCGCTTCCCAGCGCCAGAATCCGTAAATCGCAGGGGAAACTTTGGGACCTGCGTCGCTTAAATAAACCTTGTTCATGCTAATATAATTTTTGATGCAGCTAATAAATCATCGACTAAATGGGTGGCCTTCGTTTCGGTTCCTTGCGGAGCCAAACGTATCGTGCGTAAACCCGCACGCGTTCCGGCGGTAATATCACGTTCGTGGTCTCCCACCATCCAAGAAGCATCCATATCCACTTCGTATTTCGCGGCCGCCTTTTCGATCATCAATGATCCGGGCTTACGTGTTAATGAATGGCTATCAAATTTTTCATGGTAAGGGCAGAAATAGATATCGTCCAATTCCACTCCTGTCCCATCTTGAATCGCTTGATGAATCATGTAGACATCTTCGCGTTTGTAAACACCTTTGGCGATACCGCTTTGGTTGGTGATAATCACCAATAAATAACCCGCATCTTTCAAGGCACGCAAGGCTTCCCCCACACCCGGCGGAATGATGAACTCCTCCATCCGATACACATAATCCACGCGGTCAACATTCAGAACGCCATCGCGATCCAAGAAAATGCACTTATTCTTCATTCAATCTTAAAATAAAAGCTTCCAAGGAATGCGGCTCAAAATCAATACGAGCGCAGCCAAGGTGAAAATCAAGGCGTTTTTGTGCTTCGCAGCATCGGCAATTGCCTTCTTATTTTTGGCATTGTTTACCGTTGCCAAAACAACGGCAATAATATTAACCGAAATATGTTCAACTGCGATTAAGCGTGTTTGCGCGTCTTTCATCGCCGCCCCAAAATCAGCGAATGCCATTTCAGTAATCGGGCTTAAGAAGAAATACAAGGCCAAACCGATTAGCAATTGTGTATGCAAGGAAATCATAAAGAATAATCCCGCTTTGCGATCAGCCTCTGTAAACAAGGAATTGTTTGAGCGGCCACGCAAGGCGCGCGCAATCACATTGATACCTAAAATGAACACGAGTACAAAAAGTACGATGTGAACGGTTGAAACAATTGAATACATGTGATGATAAGTTTTAGTTTGCGACAAAGATACGAAAAGCCCTTGGAACGTGACCTTTGTTACGAATAATCCTGTAATTTTCTTTACCTTTGGGCCTCAAAATATGTATCATTATGTCTGATTCTTCCAAATTAAAAGCCACCATTAACGCCCGTTGTCCACAATGCCACGAAGGTCGTTTGTTTAAATTTAAGTGGTGGAATATTTTCAATTTCGCCCAGATGGAAGAGCATTGTTCAGCTTGTGGGATGCGTTACGAAATTGAGCCCGGCTTTTTTTACGGAGCGATGTATGTTTCCTATGCTTTTACCGTTGGAATTATGCTGGTGGGAGGAATTATCATTTTCAATTTGTTTAATGATCCCGATGCGATGGGTTATGTGATTCCGATTACGACGGTTTCCTTGATTTTGGTTCCTTTTAATTACCGTGTCTCCCGCGTTATTTTCATACATTTGTTTTCCGGAGTCAAATACCGGCCGAATAAATAATGAAAATCCTCGATCTGTACATTCTGAAAAAGTTCTTGAAGACCTATGTCTTCGCCGTTTTTCTTATTGTATTGATCGTTATGGTTATCGATTATACAGAGAAAATCGATGATTTTATCAGGAAAGAGGCACCGATGCGGGCCATTCTCTTCGACTATTATTTGAATTTCATTCCTTATTGGGCAAACTACATTAGTCCATTGATGGTCTTCATCGCGACCGTATTTTTTACGGCGAACATGGCTGCCAAAACCGAAATCATTGCCATTCTCAGCTCGGGTGTAAGCTTTACTCGATTGATGCGACCGTATATAATCGGCTCATCCATCATTGCTTTGGGAACCTTTTTGATGATTGGTTGGGTTGTCCCGAATGCCAATAAAATTCGCGTTCCCTTTGAACATGAATACATCAATGGGACCTATTTCTTTGACAAGCGGGATGTGCATATTAAAATTTCACCCGATGTCTATGCCTACATTGAGAGCTACGACAACACGTCGAATACGGGTTATCGATTTAGTTTAGAGCGTATTGCCGACAACGAAATCAAGCAAAAATTGATGTCGGACCGTATTACGTGGGATTCTGTGGCGAAGAAATGGACGATTCATGATTACCGGATTCGGACCTTTACGGGGAATGGAAATGGACTTGTTTTTGGGACAAAGATTGATACAACCTTAAATTTGTTGCCAAAGGATTTTCAGAATAAACATTTGTTGCACGAGACCTTTACTTTGCCGGAATTGAACCGACATATTGATTTAGTTCGGTCGCGAGGAGCCGATGGAATTGAGGTGTTTTTAATTGAGAAGTATATCCGTTTTGCCAATCCGTTTTCGATCATCATTTTAACGATTATCGGATTCTTAGTGTCCGCTCGTAAGTCCCGTGGTGGCGTAGGATTCCAGATTGCTTTAGGGTTTAGTTTGGCCTTTGTATACATCCTGTTTTTTATGATGAGCAAGGGAATTGCAGAAGGTGGAGGCATGCCCCCGATGCTGGCTGTCTGGCTGCCGAATATTGTCTTTTCCGGGGTAGGCCTCGGGTTATACTACACCATTCCTCGTTAAATGAAGTCGGCCCCACGCTTGTTGGACTACCTGAAGATCCATTTCATTGTGGTCTTGTATGCGTTCACTGCTATTTTAGGAAACGCAACATCCGCAAATGCCCTGACCATCGTATTTTTTCGCTGTGTGATTGCCGCAGTGGGATTGGCGGGCATTCTGTATTATTCCAAAACTTCGTTTCGAATTAGCCAAAAGGTCTTGAGCATTTGGCTCTTGAATGGCGTGTTCATTTCACTACACTGGTTGTTATTTTTTGGAGCTGCCAAAGTCTCTACGGTGGCCATGTGTTTAGCCGGATTATCCACACAAACGTTCTGGACTTCCGTGATGGAGCCCATCGCGAAGAAAACCAAAATATCCTGGGAAGAAGTGTTTTTAGGGGTGCTGGTGATTGTGGCTTTGGGAATTATTTTTTCGGTCCAACAAGCCCAATGGCTGGGTCTATTGATGGGCATTGGCGCGGGGTTTTTCGGGGCGCTGTTTTCTGTAATTAACGGCAACTTCACGCATACACATGACCCTAAACTGATAACCGCGTATGAAATGGCGGCGGCGGGTATCATGACGGGAATGGTTTGGGCTTATGGTCTTTTCGAGGGAGGCCAAGGTTATATCCCGCTGGAATGGGACTGGATGTGGATTGGAATTCTTGCGGTCGTTTGTACCGTCTATGCTTATACGGAAACGATTCATTTGTACAAGGTATTTTCGGTCTTTTCAATTAACCTGGTCATCACCTTGGAGCCCGTGTATGGCATCTTGTTAGCCGTGTTTATTTTTGGCCAAAAAGAGGTCATGTCTGTTGGATTTTACTGGGGCACGGCGCTGCTCGTGTTGACGGTGATGGTACAGCCCTTTCTGCAGAAGCGGGGTAGGTCCGAAGGGAAATAGTCCGGAGGGTTCTATATAGCCCCAGACTTGAGTCTGGGGATTTAGACGGGAAGTATCCCGTCTCTAAAGGATAGAACAATAAAACATAAGCATTCCCACGAACATCTTAGTTCTTAGTTCTCAACTCTTCGCTCAATTTTATTATCTTGCCCCGCAAACCTATTCAACATGAAACACCCCATCGCAATCAACCTGCTCGTCTACGGGCCGGAGATGGATCAAAACGTATTATCCGAATTAGCCTTCATCGCCGAAACCGGCTATCAAGGCATTGAAATACCCATATTTAATACGGATTTAGCCCACTGGGAGGCTTGGAAAAACGAGGCCGACCGACTTGGCTTGCAGATTTTTGCCTGTGGAATTGCCGGGCCCAACGAGAATTTAATTTCCGCCGATGCCGCCATACGCAAAGCGGGTTTGGACTACATCAAAGCCACCATTGACATCGCAGCTTATTTGGGTTCCCCCTATATTTCAGGACCCATACATTCGGCATTGGGAGTATTTACCGGCAAACCCGCCGCGGAACAAGAAATCCAATGGGCTGAGGATGGCGTTCGGGAGGCGGCCAACTATGCTGCATCTAAAAACATCACCATTTGCCTGGAATACCTGAATCGATTCGAGAGCTACTTGGTATCCTGTGCGGATGAATTGTATGCCTTGGTGACGAGAATCGATCATCCAAACGTCCGCATCATGTACGATACGTTTCATGCCAACATAGAAGAAAAAAACACGTCCGAAGCGTTGAAGCGCATTGCGGACAAAACGCCTCATATCCAAATTTCGGAGAGTACCCGCGGAATTTTAGGACAAGGGCAGGTAGATATTTCCGGCCTACTTAGTACATTAGGCGAATTGAATTACCCAGGCTGGATTGTTGTGGAATCCTTCGGGATTAAACTCCCTGCCGCGCATATTTGGCGGAAAATGTTTGAGAATGAACGTGAGCTGATCGAGAAATCGTATACTCATTTACAGTCCCTAGGCTGAAGCCTAGGGTTATAAAATTAGTCGTATTTTGCGCATCACCCCTAGGCTGAAGCCTAGGGTTATAAAACAAAAGAAAACGTATAACCCCAGACTTTAGTCTGGGGAATTTAACACGAAAGCCTAGGGCTAAAAACATAAAAGAAAACTTATAACCCCAGACTTTAGTCTAGGGAATTTAACACGAAAGCCTAGAGCTAAAAACATAAATAAAACTTATAACCCCAGGTTTTAACCTGGGGAATTTAACAAGCGAGCCATCGCAAGTATTACCTAAACCTATGAAAAAATACAACGTAGCCATCGTCGGCCTGGGATTTGGAGCCGAATTCATCCCGATTTACTTAAAACATCCTTTGGCCAATATGTATGCCATTTGCCAACGAAACGAGGAAAAACTAAACTCGATTGGTGATGCCTACGGAATCGAAACCCGTTACACGGATTTTGAGAAATTGATTCAAGACCCGAACGTCGATGTGGTACACATCAACTCCCCGATTCACCTGCATGCCGAACAAACGTTGAAGGCGCTCAACGCTGGAAAACATGTCGCTTGTACCGTTCCGATGGCAACCACCGTGGAAGAATGTAAAGCGATTGTCGAGGCGAGCAAACGCATGGGCAAAAAATACATGATGATGGAAACCGTGGTCTATGCCCGCGAATTTTTATACATCAAAGAGCTTTATGAGAAAGGCGAATTAGGGAAAATACAGTTCCTGAAAGCGTCTCACCAACAAGACATGGACGGCTGGCCGGATTATTGGCCGGGTCTTCCTCCGATGCACTACGCGACACATTGCGTAGGTCCCGTAGCAGGATTATTGCGTTTAGAAGCAGAATATGTGTCTTGTTTCGGATCAGGAACCATCCGCGAGGAGCTGATCCAACATTACAATTCCCCATTCGCTGTGGAGTCGGCGCACATCAAATTCCGTGATTCGGATCTAAGCGCCATGGTTTACCGTTCGCTGTTCGATGTAGCCCGTCAATACCGCGAAAGTTTCGAGGTTTATGGTTCCAAAAAATCCGTGGAATGGCCATTAATCGAAGGCGAAGAATTGGTCGTTCACACCGCCAAAAAACCAGAGCCCGAAATTCCTTCCAAAGTTCCTACGCCGGATTTCGCGCATTATTTACCCGAAGAAATCCAACGATTCACCACCAAAGGTGTCTACGACGAGGATGAAAATACGCACTTATCCTTCACCCAAGGTGGTGGACATGGCGGTTCTCACCCCCATTTGGTCAATGAATTCCTACAAGCCCTTGCCGCAGACCGCGATCCGTTCCCGAATGCACCGCAGTCGGCCAACTGGACCTCTGTCGGCATTTTAGCCCACGAATCTGCCCTACAAGGTGGAAAAATCATTGAAATCCCTAAATTTTAAGCCATGCGTTTATTGCTGATTGCCTGCCTATTTTTGACTCAAGTCACCTTGAATGCTCAGACCGGGCGCCGACTCGAACTTCTCTTTTTGGGAGACAAGGGACACCATAAACCTTTCGATCGCTTGCCTGCCTTGCAGTCGGCCGTAGGTGTCAAAGGAATGAACATCACCTACACGGAGTCATTAAAAGATTTGAATCCGGCGTATTTGAACAAGTTCGATGCCTTGATTATTTATGCCAATCATGATTCGATTCCGGCCGCACAGGAAAATGCGTTATTGGGTTATGTGGCTACGGGTCACGGCTTGGTGGCGATTCACTGTGCGTCCTTCAACTTCCGTAATTCGAAAGAATTTGTGAAGATGGTGGGTGGTCAATTTTGGCGTCATGGCATGGATTCGATCCGTGTGAAAAACGAAGCAAATACAAACGTGCAAATTAAGACCGTCGACGAGACGTATTTACATGCGTATTTACAGCCCGACAATCAGATTTGGCAGAGCCGGATCATTGGACCCGAGCAGGCCAAAGACAAACCAGGTGTAGCCACAGAACCTTACACGTGGACACGTAAGTTTGGCAAAGGAAATGTGTTTTACACAGCTTATGGACACGATGAAAGGACCTGGAATACAACAGGTTTTCAGGACTTGATTACACAAGGAATTCTACATGCGGTGGGTCCCGAAAAGCGTGCGATTTTAACCGCTTTGAATTTGCCTACCTTGAAATACCGCGAAGCTAATTTGCCCAATTACGAGAAACGCGAAGGTCCACAATTGCAACAATTACCATTGAGTCCGGAGGAATCAGCGAAGTTTATTCAAGTTCCCGTGGATTTCAACTTACAATTATTTGCGGCAGAACCAAATGTCATGCACCCGATTGCGATGGCTTGGGACCACAAGGGGCGTCTATACGTTTTGATTACCAAAGACTATCCAAACGAACGAAAAGAGACGGGTGGAAGCGATTACATCTTGTTGTGTGAAGACACGAATAAGGATGGAAAAGCAGATAAATTCACCAAATGGGCCGATAATTTAAGCATTCCGACGGGGATGGTTTTTGCGAATGGCGGGATGATTATTTCGCAAGCACCGCACATGATTTTCTTGAAGGATACCAATGGTGACGACAAAGCGGATGAGCGCAAGGTATTGTTTACGGGTTTCGGTACAGGAGATACCCACGCTGGCCCATCGAATTTGCATTATGGATTTGATAACTGGATTTGGGGATGTATTGGATATTCCGGTTTCAAAGGAAAAGTAGGTGCGGATTCCCTGCAGTTTGCACAGGCATTCTTCCGTTTTAAACCCGATGGTTCAAAGATGGAACACATGACGACAACGTCGAATAACACGTGGGGATTTGATTTCAATGAAGCGGGCGATGTGTTTGGGTCGACGGCCAACAATGCGCACGGTTGGTACATGCCCATTCCCCATCGCAATATTTGGCATGCTCCGATGTCCTTGAACGGTTCCAAAAATACGGATACGCATAAAGACATGCGGACAATTACACAAAAAGTACGCCAAGTGGACGTTTTTGGCGGTTTTACAGCCGCGGCAGGACATAATTTTTACACGGCAAGAGCTTTTCCAAAGAACTATTGGAATCAAATAGCTTTTGTTTCGGAACCGACGGGGCACGTGATTCACCAGAACCGACAAGTTGCGAAAGGTTCTGATTTCAGTGATCAGGAGGCCTACAATTTAATGGCCGGGGCGGATGAATGGGTATCCCCTGTTTTCGCGCAAGTGGGTCCGGATGGAGCTGTTTGGGTGGCAGATTGGTATTCGTACATCATTCAGCACAACCCTGTTCCGCAAGGATTTAAAAATGGGGGTGGAAATGCCTATGATACGGATTTGCGGGACTTTACACATGGCCGGATTTACCGCATTGGATATAACAAAGCGCCCGTTTATACACCCGAAGACTTAAGCACACCCGAAGGTTGTGTGAAGGCTTTGTCGAGCAATAACTTGTTTTGGCGCCTATCTGCGCAACGTTTATTAGTAGAACGCGGAAATAAAGATGTGGTTCCTGCATTAATCGCTTTGGTAGCTAACGCACCTACAGACGAGATTGGTTTAGCGCCGGGAGCCATACATGCACTTCGTACCTTGGAAGGTTTGGGTGCATTGCCTATGGAAGTAACGACAAAAGCCTTGCGTCATCGCAGCGCGGCGGTACGTAAACAAGCCGTACAGGTTTTACCACGCACAGAGGCGGGGGCGAAAGCTTTGTTGGCCTTAGACCTATTAAACGACCGCGATTCCTTAGTCGTATTAAATACCATTTTGGCATTCAGTGAAATGCCAAGCAGTCCAGCGATTGATGCGGCGGTCATGAAGAAAATTGCAGCGAATCAGCACAATGAAGACCGCTGGATTCCAGATGCATTGACGGCTTGGGCGATGTCGGCAAATCAATCACGTATCGAAGGCATCATTCGTAAGGAGGGTGCGAAATCGGCACAAACAGTCGCTGAGAAATTAGCCAAAGATTTGAAAAATCCGTCCGTGGATGGGACTACGGCAGGCATCGATTTAGTGGTTGAGGAGATTCAAGTAAAAGGAGGCAACTTCAAATTACGTGAGGGAGCAAGTTTTGTTATTCGTGTCAAAAACCGCGGAACGCAGGCTTTGGCGAAGGAAATTCCAGTGCCCTTAACGGTAAAAATTGAAGGCATGGGGAGTCGGATTGACTTGGAATCGTATACCTTCAAAGATGGCATTGCACCCGGCGAAACGATTTCCGTGGTGAAAAATAACAATGGACCTTGGACGGGAAATTTAGGTTGGACCGCAGAAATCGCGGGTAACTATACGATGGAAATTGCCTTGGATCCGAAGGCAACAATTGCGGAATCGAACCGAGGAAATAACGCTTACCGACAAGCCATCACGGTGAATAACACGACGACTTTGTCGACGTACATGGTGGAAAAAATCTTCCGTGCGGGAGCAACCGAGTGGACAGGAAACCAGGTTGTTGCCTATTTACAATTGATTGGTAATCCTGAAAGTGAAGCCATGGGCGTCGCGTTAAAAGGGGCCGCAGGCACATGGAATGTGAAGCGATCGGCTGAATTAAGTGATGAAAACAAAGCCTATTTTATGGCTTTGGTGGAATTAATTCGTCCACAAGATATGGTTATGTGGGAGCGTTTGGCGAATGCTTGGAAGATTGAAATTCCAAGTACAACGGCCAAAGGTCCTGTAGTCAAAATCACCTTACAAACCATCAAAGAGGCGATGAAATATAGCCCTGCGGAATTCAAGGTTCCAGCGGGAGCAACGGTGGAATTGGTCTTTGAAAACGTGGATGCGATGCAGCATAACTGGGTGTTGGGAGCAATAGGCAGCCAAGAAAAAATTGGTTTGGCGGCAGATAAGATGATCACGGCAGCGGATGGTGCAGCGAAAAACTACATTCCTTCGATGCCAGAAGTATTGGCATTCACTCCATTGGTTGAATCCGATGGTCGGGTGAAAGTAGTGTTCAAGGCACCAAGCGTACCAGGCAATTATCCGTTCTTATGTACCTTCCCGGGTCACTGGAGGATTATGAATGGGGTGATGAAGGTGGAGTAGAGTTTAGAACTAAGAGTTAAGAGTTAAAAACTAAGAGTTAAGAGTTAAGAGCTTAGAGGTGAATGATAACCCCAGATTTTAACCTGGGGTTATAAAATCCTGCCGACTGACGACTAGCGACTTATATTATATTATGGCCAGAACAAGTACATATTTAAACTTTTCAAGTAAAACAGAAGAGGCTTTTTTGTTTTATCGTTCCGTGTTTGGCGGAGAATTTTTAGACGAAGGAGTCCAAAAATTTGGCAGTATGCCGCCGATGGAAGGCGTTCCGCCGATGAGTGATGAGATCAAAAATCTTGTACTCCATGTGGAATTAGCCATTTTAGGTGGACATGTGTTGATGGGAACAGATGCTCCAGAATCCATGGGATTTCAATGTGTTCCAGGAAGTCAAACCTACATTAATTTGGAACCTGATTCCAAGGAGGAAGCCCAACGATTGTACGAACAATTATCAATCGGCGGAACCATTATTGACCCAATCGGCGATACGTTTTGGGGTGCTTATTATGGGAGCTTACAGGATCAATTTGGCATACGATGGATGGTGAATTTTGCAGCAAAGAGTTAAGAATTAAGAACTAAGAGTTAAGAGCTTAGAGGTGAGTGATAACCCCAGGTTTTAGCCAGGGATTATCCTAAAAAGAAGTAAACGCGATGCGACGCCTCTTTGGCAAACCTTTCAGGATTGCCAAAGTTTGAGACGCTTTTTCTGCGTCGATTCCCCAGGCTGTAGAGACGGGAAACCTTATTACTTATAATTAGAGGCGAGGTATCGCGTCTCTACAATGTCCTTTGGACTCCGGACTGACGACTAGTGACTAGCGACTTGTGACTATTTTCGTACCTTTGCCGCATGAAATTCGAAATTGAAAAGCTAGACCCGAATTCAAAGGCGCGGGCAGGGAAATTACATACGGATCACGGAGTCATCGAAACCCCTATTTTCATGCCGGTGGGCACCGCAGGTACCGTCAAGGCGGTTCATATTTCAGAACTTTCAAAACCCATCAATGCCCAAATCATTTTGGGAAATACCTACCATTTATACCTGAGACCAGGCCTTGATGTCATCGAAGCAGCGGGTGGATTGCATAAATTTAACGGTTGGGACAAACCGATTTTAACCGATTCAGGTGGCTATCAAGTCTATTCTTTGGCAGGAACCGGTCGGAAAATTCAGGAGGAAGGCGTCAAATTTAAGTCGCACATCGACGGAAGCACACACTTTTTCAGTCCCGAGGGAGTGATGGATATTCAACGTACGATTGGTGCGGATATCATGATGGCTTTTGACGAATGTACGCCCTACCCCTGCACCTACGAATATGCCCGGAAGTCGATGGACATGACCCACCGCTGGTTAGACCGTTGCATCACGCGTTTCGATGAAACGACTCCGAAATATGGGTATAATCAAGCGCTATTCCCGATTGTTCAGGGAAGTGTTTACTCCGATTTACGTAAAGTTTCGGCGGAATACATCGCATCGAAGGGCGCGGTGGGCAATGCGATCGGTGGGCTTTCCGTAGGCGAACCGGTGGAAGATATGTACAAAATGGCTGATGAGGTAACCGATATTTTACCAAAGGACAAGCCTCGCTATTTAATGGGCGTGGGAACACCTGCGAATATTTTAGAGGGAATCGGACTTGGAATCGATATGTTTGATTGCGTCATGCCCACACGCAATGCGCGCAATGGGATGATTTTCACCACGCAAGGGTTTATCAATATCCGGAATGAAAAGTGGAAAAACGATTTTTCGGTGATCGACCCATTCTTCGCGGAAGATATACATGGTCAATATACCAAAGCCTATTTACGCCATTTGGTGCGCTGTGAGGAGCTTTTGGGACCTATGATTGCGAGTGTGTTTAATCTTCGTTTTTACCTTTGGATGGTTGGCGAGGCCCGCAAGGAAATTCAAGCAGGCACGTTTACCGCATGGAAAAATCGGATGATTCCGCAGTTCATGAACCGCTTATAATCACGGGATAGGCAACACTTTACTTTCTTTGAAACTCGAAAGGATTACCATGGTGGAAGTAGCAGCGACTTCTTCAATTTCGTTGATTTTTTCCAACATTAATTTTTGGTAGGTAGAGATATCTTTGGAGATAATTTTCAACATAAAATCACCGGAACCTGTGACGTGGTGGCATTCGATCACCTCGGGAATTAGATTGATTTGACGGACAAAAGATTCCGTCACTTGCTTCTTGTGGCCTGTTAACGTTACCGTCACAAAGGTGCTTACCCCTAAGCCTATTTTATCGCGATCTACCTGAGCGTGATAGCTTTGTATAATTCCCAAAGCTTCTAATTTCTTCACACGCTCCAAGGTTGGGGCCGGAGAAAGACCAATTTCCTTGGATAATTGGGCATTGGTAATCTTCGCGTTTTGTTGAAGGATTTCCAATAATTTATGATCGATTTGATCTAGTTTGGTGATGCTCATTTGTTGATTTGAAAAAACAAAAATAAAGATTTTTTAAGGATTTTTTGTCTTAGGTCTTGCATAAATAACTTTAAGGTCCTACTTTTGTACCCACAAAACGCGAAAGTAGCTCAGCTGGTAGAGCGCGACCTTGCCCAGGTCGAGGTCGCGGGTTCGAACCCCGTCTTTCGCTCAAAACGAGAAAGCACCTCTTGGTGCTTTTGAGTTTTACAGGGCTGCCTGGGTGGTGGAACTGGTAGACACGCAGGACTTAAAATCCTGTGAGCCGAAACGCTCGTATGGGTTCGATTCCCATCCCAGGTACATAAATCGACTGAAAACCTTCTAAGGAAACTTGGAAGGTTTTTTTGTTATTAAGCATTGTAGAGACGCGATACTTCGCGTCTTAATAACCAAAACCATTGTAGAGACGCGATACTTCGCGTCTTAATATAAATAGACGCAACGTATTGCGTCTCTACGTTTTCGGTAGACGCGAAGTATCGCGTCTCTACAAAAAGCCAAATCTCTTACATCTAAACGCTTAGCTCTTAACTCCATTTGTTTGCATCTCCCCCGCACAATCCGTAGTTTGCGAGATAATCAAACCTATCCATGAACAAAATCCTGTTTTTTCTCTTGACAGGCTTTGCTGCTACGGCACAAATCCTCTCCCCGATTCAAAAATCGCATCCGCAAATGGATGACAAGCGTTTGGCCTATATCGATTCCGTGATGGAGGAATACGTTCAAAAAAACTGGATGGTCGGGTCCACCACCTTAGTCATCAAAGACAATTCCGTCGTCTATTTTAAGTCGAATGGTTATGCGGATTTAGCGAATAAAAAACCGATGACGAATGAAGCCATTTACCGCATCATGAGTCAGACCAAAGCTATCACAAGCGTGGCGATCATGCAATTGATGGAACAAGGCAAATTGCGTTTAGACCAACCCGTTGGCGATTTTATCCCCGAATTTGCGACCCAAAACGTCCTGAAAGACTTTAATCCTGCCGATTCTTCTTATACGACAGAACCGGCGAAACGAAAAATTACCATTCGGGATTTGCTTAGCCATCGCTCCGGAATTGATTATGCGTCCATCGGATCCGAAAAAATGAAAGCGATTTATGCCAAAGCGGGGATTCCTTCCGGATTAGGCAATTTCAACGCGGCACTTTTGGACAAAATGAAGGCTTTGGGTCGCTTGCCTTTAGCGCATCAGCCTGGCGACAAATTCACCTATGGATTAAACACGGATTTGTTAGGCTGTTTGGTTGAAGTAATCTCCGGTAAGACATTAGAAGATTATTTCAAGGCGAATATATTTGAGCCACTCGGCATGAAGGACAGCTATTTTACCGTTCCTTTGGAGAAAAAATCACGCTTGCCGGTCGTTTATACCGAGAATGCGGAAAAACAAATTATTCCGTGGGATCCAACCTTCCGCAATTTAGATCCTAATTATCCGCTTTATCCGCACACCTATTTCTCAGGTGGTGCTGGTTTGTCCATGTCAACGTTCGATTATGCCACTTTCTTACAAATGTTGGTGAACGGCGGTGTATACAATGGAAAACAAATTTTAGGTCGGAGAACGATTGAGCTCATGACAAGCCCACAGATCAGCATGGGAAATGATGATTTCGGATTAGGATTTAGCATTACATCCAAAAAATCAGCCCAATTGCATATGCCATCTGAAGGCAGTTTCGGCTGGGGTGGTTATTACGGGACGACTTACTGGGCAGATCCCAAGGAGAAAATAGTCGTATTAATCATGACGCAACATACGCCAAATTCACATGCGGATTATGGCGATAAAATCGAAAACATCATCTACGGCAGTTTAAAAAAATAGGCATATCGAGCGCACTTGGCGCCTGCTGGCCCGTGCGGTGGCGGACGCTGCCGGGGTCATGACCCCGGCAGCGTGGTCACGCCAGGCGCCAAAGCCCTAACGATTTTCAATTTACATTTCGTATTTTTGAAACTGATAATCTGAAGCATGCAAAAAATCGTCATCACCATCTGTTCCATT